>VGXX01000006.1 GCA_016873155.1 Planctomycetota bacterium
AAGAGGATATTTCATCCCTTTTGTGACCAAAAGTCATGGCCGTCTCATTTTGCACTCATTTTTCCGTTCTGGTCCTGAATATCCCTTCCACCCTGACTGCCTTGCCACTCTCATCACGCAAAAGAGCGCACGTCATTTCAGAAATAAACCGCTCGCCATTCTTCTTCTTACAATATGAAATACAGTCTTTCCTGATCCCTTCCTTTTTCATCTTTTCAACGACCATCCTACGTTCATCAGGATTCACATAAATGTCCTTTACCTTCGTCTCTGTCAATTTCTGCTATAACCCCCCAGTTTAACTCCGGCAACCACCTCCATACACCCAACACCAGGCGTCCCCTGTAATCTTTATATCCTTTTGCATTAAAGCCATTGTTAGCGGTAATACATTGTTTAACACCATCGGTCATTTCACCGGTTTCCGGATTGACTAATTTTAGTTCCAGGGCGCTCCTCTTTTTCACCAACCTCTTATCTTTCAAATGCGCAGAAAGTCTTGATTCTGTAATCATGTATCCATCTTTGTTCACGAGATACGTCTCACCTGTCTTCCCCAGCCTGAGGCTTAACATCAGGCCGTTCAGCGTATCCACATCAATCCTCAGGGCAATAACACCGATTACGGCGCCATCCCTGTCTTTCAACGGCGCTGAAACGAACATCGTCGGCATGCCCAATTCCATCTCTCCGACTTCATTTAAAAGGGGAATTTCTGAGGGAATCACCCCTGATACAAAGGTATTCCCCTGTACCGCCTGCCTAAAATAATCCATTCCTGAAATATCAGGTATTCCGCCTTCTTCTAATGTGGAAATGGTTACCAATCCTATATTATTACTTATCAGTATACCCCTCTAAACGTACTCAATCTTCGCCACCTCAAGGTATTGGAGGATATCCATATAATCCTTATCATCCCGTGTGATCTTTGCACACTTGACTATCAAAGGATTGCTGGCAATGACACGGGAGTCTTTCACCCGCTCACGCATCCAGTTGGTCACCAATTCTGATTGTTTATGGCCGATGCCGTCAAGGTTTCGTATCAGCACATCCTGGAGATCGGCTTGTACTCTTGGATAGGCTATGATCCTGAGCAGAATAAAGGGCAGTAGGGTAAATGCAATCAGTAAAAGAATGAGCCTGTTTTTAATCGAGATGTACATGTTCTCCTCCTTAATTTAACAGATTTGTTAAATCCTAGAGCAGCATTGCTACAACCAAAGCAATGCAGACTTCGTCGTGATCTCAGTCGAACGATAAGGCAAGTAGCGTGTGGCAGGTGACAGGTGATGTTTTTTTCCCGCCACTCGCCATTCGACACCTGCCACTATTTCTAAAGTGTGAACGGTAGTATACCTCTCTCTTGAGTATCTTACAAAATATATTTTTACATTTTTGGCAATAAACCCATTGACAGTGCCTTGCAGATTTGATAATTTGTTGCGCCATTAAACAGGCGAAATTAACCGTGAAAACCAGCGTTTTTTCTAAATCCATTTTGAAAAGTATGAGAAGACAGTGACTTTTAATCTGCTGCATAACAAAAAGGGCGTGTGGAAGCATCTCGTCATCCTATCTTTCACATGTCACTTATTTATCTTTTTCACCGTCTTTTTTGACTCATCCACAATCCTCGCCGAAGGCACGGAGACAACCCGCAAGGCAGAGATTTTACATGATCACGATGAGTACATACCTTGTACGGACACTTGTTTGACAGATGCCCAGATAACGGAGACCATCTGGTATGTGTTTAATGAGGAAGTAACCATTGCCACAAGACATGAAACCCCCATCAGCAAGGCGCCTGGTATCATCACCGTAATTACGGCTGAGGAAATTAAAAATTCAGGGTATCGAACATTTACAGAAATTCTGAAAACCATACCCGGATTTGAAATTCTGAAGAAGGGGGATTTGGGAATGTCCATCCCTGTTATACGGGGCGTTCAAAGTGAAAACAGGGTACGGGTGATGGTGAATGGCCATTTCACGATAAATCCGGCAAGGGGTGGAATATTTGAAATGTTTGACGACTTCCCTGTAGAAAATATAAAAAGGATAGAGATTATCCGTGGACCAGGGTCTGCCGTGTATGGAGAAAACGCCTTTTTGGGGGTTATTAATATTGTTACTAAAGATGCTAAGGATACGGATGGAGTAAGGGTAAGCAGCGGTTACGGGAGCTATGACACCTATGATGAAAATATTACCTTTGGGAAGACCTTTGGAAAACTGGAACTCTCCGGCATGGTCAGATACAGACAGACTGACGGCTTTGATGGGATTATTGAGAGTGACACACAGACATTAATGGATAACGCATTTTCAACTTCTGCATCGTTGTCGCCGAGGAGTGTATATGACGGCAGGCAAGAATATAACATGGAACTGAAAGCCAAATACGATGATTTCTACTTGAATGGATGGTATACCAATAAAAGAGCAGACACTTTTATTGGACCTCAATATGCCTTAACGGATGTATCTTTTTTTGAAATTGATTATGTATTTGGCGAGATTGGATACAAAAAGACGTATGAAGATAAACTTACAATACGTCCCAGGATTTATTATGACCAATTTGATGCGGATAACCATATCAAGTCATTACCAGATGGCACCACATTACCCTTTGATACGGATGGAGACGGAGTAAGCGACACCTTTACAACCTATCCAAATGGGATTACTCAACGTCTTAAGGTGATTGAAAGAATAGCAGGTACAGAACTCCCCTTCGATTATGAATTATTCGATGGAAATATCTTTACACTGGGTGTGGAATACCGGTTAGTCAATCAAAGCCCAAAAAGCGCCTCATACAACTTTGATCCAGACACACTGGAGCCACTTGATTCCATGCAGAGTTTTACGGATACCTATCCATTTTTTGAAGAACATACCCGCCGGATATTGTCATTTTATTTACAGGATACGTGGGATATCACGGATACCTTAAATTTTACCGTAGGGATCAGGCACGACCGATATAGCGATTTTGGCGAGGCAACCAGTCCCCGTGCAGGTTTGTCATGGGCATTCATGAAAAATGCATCGTTGAAGTTTCTTTACGGAGAGGCGTTTCGTGCTCCAAATTTTTTAGAAATGTTTACCCTTATCAAACCTTCAATTCAGGGAAATGAGGATTTAGACCCTGAACAAATCAGGACATACGAGGTGGGGTTAACTTACCAGTTCAACAAACACATCACAAGCAGCATTAATTATTTTAACAATGACATAAAAGACCTTATTGTCCTCCGTACGCTGCCAACTGCCCAGGGTACTACACGGTATGAAAACTATGGAGATGCGCACATTCAGGGCATAGAAACGGAGACCAAAATAGACATAACGAAAGGCAACTATGTCTTCATGAACTATACCTTCCAGAATCCGGAAGACAACGATGGGAATGACATGCCATTTGTTGCGCAGCACTTTGGCAATTTTGGCGTAAATACACACTACTGGAAATACATCAACACCAACCTGAGCACATTCGTCAGCGGGAGGCGTTCTAGGGAAGATGACGACACAAGGAGTAACCTGCCGTCCTATGCACTCCTGAATCTTTCGGTTACCGGGAAAGACTTTTTTAAGACCATGGAGGTGCAGGGCACGGTATATAACCTGCTCGATAAGGACTATAGCGACCCTGGACCTACTTCAATTCCAAACGATTTACCCCGCCCCGGCCGCACGTTTTTTGTGGGATTGAGCTATCAGTTTTAGTATGCTGCAACCAGAATAATTCGTAGCTCAGCATAGCCGTTGCCAAAGAAGATAAGACAGGTGACGGGTGGCGCGTGACGAGTGACGAGAAAAAACGTCGCTCGTCACCTGTCAGACGTCACTATTTCCAAATTTTCGTACCATACTATACCTCTGGGCAAGGTCGGTAAAGTGCGAAGCCCAGAACTGCGGGGCGGAGATTCCGCAGGTGAGGAGTATTTGGCTCTGTAAAAAACTGCGGAGAAAACGGCCAATGAAATATAAAGTGACACCCGTAGCGCAGGCTTCCAGCCTGCATAAAAAAGATGCAGATGAAAAAAGCAGGCAAGATGCCTGCGCTACGAATGCTAACGCTACAGATAACCGTCTCGTTTCAGGAATCCACCATCGTGGGTATCTTCCGCACTTTAAAAGGGAAGAAGGTACCTATTTTGTCACCTTCCGTCTGGCGGGAACCCTCCCACAGTCCGTTCTGACACAAATCGAAGCAGAACGCAAAGGGCATGAAAACAGAGCGAAAAACGGAAAAACAACCAGCAAAGAGGTAGGACATTGGAATGCTTTAGATGCAGATAGAATAGATGCCTTTCTTGATTCCGGGTACGGCGAATGCTGGCTAAAACGAGACGATATCGGGAAGTTGGTCGCCGATGCGCTCTGTTATTTTGACGACGAGCGTTACAAACTGCTTGCATGGGTAGTGATGCCAAACCATGTTCATGCAGTTCTCACGCCAAAATGGTCCCACACGTTAAGTTCCATTCTCCATAGCTGGAAGTCGTTTACAGCGAACAAGGCGAATAATATTCTGGGACGGGAAGGTCAATCGTTCTGGCAGCGCGAGTCCTATGATCATCTTGTCCGGGATGAGGAGGATTTTATCCGTGTCTGCAATTACACCGTGAATAATCCTGTAAAGGCGGGGTTATGCCAGAAGGCTGAAGACTGGGCGCTAAGCAGCACCTATGAAGGGAGGAACATCTCGTAGCGCAGGCTTCCAGCCTGCATAAAAAGAAAATATGTATGAAAAAAGCAGGCAGGATGCCTGCGCTACGGATGCTGATTGCCTGCCACCGTATGAATTTTTCAAAAAGCTGCCATGCAGCAAAAATACAAGCGTATTTTTATTTGCTTTAAAACGGATTGTTGTTTATCATAAAGCAGAAGCTTTACGTATAGCAGTCACTAATTGATAAAAAAGATGAATACAACTATTTTCTTAAAGAAGGCATTTATAGGTATCCTGGCAATATGGTTTCTCCTGTGCATATTACCGGGCGATTGTTTAGTTCTGGGTTGTGCAGAAAAGGATTCATTCCATTGCGGTGAAAGGGAATCTTCCGTTTTATCACATAATGACGACTGTTCCTCCATTCCCACTGATGATCCATGTTGCCCAAATTGTTGTGTACTCTGTGCCAACAATTTAGTCCTGTATGTATTCCAAGACTCTTCATTCGCTTTGACGAATACCTCCAGTCGGCTTAAAACACAGCCTTTTAATCATTTCAAAAACGTCTTCCAGACGATCATTTACCATCCACCTCGTTTGACCGCATAACACATTCCACGGTTAGTTTTCCACGGAAATAACCTAAGTAAGTATTAATTAGAGCAGCCACTGGCTGTAGTCTGCATATGATGAAGGAATAGAAAGTTTGCCCCAGCTCAAACATTTTCTATAAAAACCCTGTTTACGCAAAAACTACAGTAAACGTCTTAAATAAGTTTACATCCGTGTTTCATTACGAGCGGAGTTGATACAACCCCCTGAATCCCCCTTTGTTAAACCAGGGGGACTTAGGAGGTTGTAAGAGATTATTTCGGCGTTTAAATTATCCGTGGTAAACCGTTTTATATTTTATAGCGAAAGGTTTTGTTATGGATACCTATTTTCACTTTATACCCAATCTTCGGATATACAGATTTATATTCCTTATTGCGACAACCTGCTTATCCGTTTATTTACCGTGCCTTCAGGTAATAATTCTTGGAAACGATTCTCAAATCAGGGCCGTGGACAAGGACAACCAACCTGTACACAAGAAAATTACGCTCGAAGAAGCCCTTAAGATAGCCATTGAAAAAAACCCGCAATTGCAGTCTACAAGGGATCAGATAGATGCAGCCATTGGCTCATTACGACAGTCAAAGCTGTATCCAAATCCCGTCTTGGAACTTCTAGCCGAGGAAATGCCGAGCAGTGAACTTGGATTGAATCAGAGTCAAAATCTTGTTGGTATAACTCAGCCCATCATTACAGGCGGCAAAAGAGGACTTGGAATAAAAGTAAGTGAGAAATCAAAAGAGAAAAACGAATTAGAACGTGATACCGTTCTACTGGCCGTTATAGCCGACACAAAGAAGGCATTTTATAAAGTCGTGGCTGACCAGGAAGGTTACGCCATTGCAAAGAAGGTGGAAGAAATTGCAAAAGGCATTTATGAGAGCGAGAAAGTCAGGTTTGATGCGGGCGAGGTGGCTATTACGAACGTGCTCAGGGCAGAGGTGGAATTATCAAAGGCAAGAAATTCTGTATCCAATGCCGAAGGCAATCTCCAAAACTCTATAAAGGAATTGCAGACGGTGATGGGCATTCCGGAGGAAACCGTCAATGGCGTGATGGGAAAACTCTTAACGAAACCTGGAGAACTATCGCTTCATGAACTTGAATTGAATATGAAAAGTAATCAACCATTCCTTAAGGCATCAAAGAAGAATATCGAAATAGCAGAAACACAATTGACGCTGGAAAAAAGACTGGCCATACCAGACATCAATGTATCGGCAGGCTATAAACGGCTTTCACTGGAAAACGTGGATACCGTTCAGATGGGCATTGAGATACCTGCCCCATTTTTTAATCGCAACCAGGGCAATATACAGAAAGGCAAGGCGCTTTCAAGAAAGGCGAAAAATGAGAACTTGTCTGTTTACAATGAGTTGCTTTTTCAGTTAAAAAAGAATTTCAACTCATACAATGTGGAACGCAGGCGTGTCGTTGAATTCAGAGATAAGATACTGCCCAGGGCAGAAGAATCTCTAAAATTGATAGAAAGGGGATACAAAGAAGGTGAGTTCAATTATATAGACCTGCTGGACGCCCAGAGGACATGGGCTGAAACGAGGATTTCATATATAGAATCCCTGAAAAATTTAAATCTGCTCATTGCGGATATTGAAAGACTGGCAGTGATTAAGATAGAAGGGCAATGATGAAGAACAAAAGGACTTATTCATGTTTACAAATCTTTAACATACGATGGATCTATTTTACGATTATTCTTTTATTCGTTGGATTCTTTTCCATAAAGGTTGTTGCCGCAAAACAAAAACAGGATAATTGCCAGGAGTCACAATGTACCAAGGGCGATGAAAATGTTATTATGAAGGATACTGGCAACAAAACAACCTCTAAAGGTGAGATTCTTCGCTCCGCTCAGAATGACAGTGGGCAAGAAATTCAGAAGGACAAGGCAAAGGTATTTTCAAGTGAGATATGCCCTGAACATGGTGTTCCAGAAAGCGAATGTTCCTTGTGTAACCCTACTATTAAAACCAATAGTTATGAGGAACTCTTAAAAAAACAATGTGAACACAATGTTCCGGTAATCGAATGTGACGGTTGCCGCCATGAGGTTGGTGTCGTCAAGGTCGATAAGTCAATTATAGGAGAAATTATTACTATCAAGGATGTCGAGTTGTTAAACATTGGCGTTACGCTCAAGGCAACTGGTGAAGTAGGACCTAATCAAAATCGCTTTGTTGTTGTTTCGCCGAGGATGCCAGGGGTAGCCAAAGAGGTTTTTGTGGACTGGGGGGATCGTGTAAAGAAGGGACAGGTATTAGCTATATTGGATAGTATAGAACTGGGACAGGCAAGGGCGGATTATAAGAAGGCAAAGGCTATGCTTAAACTTGCCAAAAAGAACTATCAAAGGGAAAAGTCCCTTTACCGGCAAAACATCTGCTCCAAAAAACAGTTTTTAGAAGCAGAAACTGATTATGAACAGGCTCAGATAGAATTGAAGGCATTAAGGGAGAGATTAAAACTCATGGGGTTGCATGAGAATAGCATGCTCAATGCACCGGAGGGAAATGTATCTTCGCTATTTACTATTGCAGCCCCCTTCGATGGTACGGTGATTGAAAAAAAGGTGGCTGTTGGTGAACTCAAGGATGCCTTTACCCCCATTGTCACCATTTCTGACCTTACCCACATATGGGTGTGGTTTGATATTTACGAAAAAGACATTACAAAAGTTAAGGTGGGAAATAAGGTCATCATATCCGTTGCCTCTTATCCAGATGAACAATTTGAAGGGCTTGTTACGTATATTGGAGCAACGGTGAATGAAAAGACACGCACGGTGAAGGTTCGGGCGGAAGTTGACAATCGTCATGAAAAACTGAAACCAGGTATGTTTGCTAAGGTACTGCTCCTTGTAGAAACAGGAAACGATTCACCTGTTGTACCCGAAGAAACGGTTCAAACAGACGGACAAAAACACTTTGTCTTTGTGCCCCTCAAGGAAGGATACTTCTTAAGGCGAAATGTGGTCATTGGTGCGCGGGTAGATGGCCATGTAAAGGTTATTAGTGGCTTAAATAGGAATGAACGTGTAGTCGTCAAGGGCAGCTTCTTACTCAAGTCTGAACTCATGAAGGAAAAGTTTGGGGAGGGTTGTGCAGACTAATCTTTTGGCGGGTTCAGGTTTACAACCCGAACTCATAATTTTATTCGGACAATAGCGTTTTGTACAATATGATGACGAAATTAACCATATAAAACATAGGGTTCAAGTTACAAACTTGAACCCGCTATGGGGTCTCAGGGGCAAGTGTCTTTGCGACAAAAAGTCGCCGAAGGCCTAATTTATGATCAATAAAATTATTGAATACGCATTAAAGCAAGGTTTCCTGGTTATTGTTGTTATCTGTGTCATCATAGGAATGGGTTTATACTACATTATACGCTTGCCGATTGATGCCGTCCCCGATGTTACAACAAACCAGGTACAGATCAATACCGAGGTGCCCGGACTCGGCCCTGTTGAAGTGGAAAAACTCATCACATTTCCTATTGAGTTCTCCATGAGTGGATTACCCAGTGTTGTGGAGACGCGTTCTATTTCAAAGTCAGGGCTTTCACAAGTCACGGTAGTTTTTGATGACCACGTAAACATTTATTTTGCCCGTCAATTGGTCTTAGAACGTTTACAAACAGCAAAGGAGCGGCTTCCACAGGTTTTCATGGCCCAACCCATCTTGGGTCCAGTTAGCACGGGACTTGGTGAAATTTATCAATACGTGGTTACTGGCGAAGGTAAAGACAACATGGAACTGAGAACCATCCAGGACTGGCTAATCAAACCCAGGTTACTGACTATACCAGGGGTTATTGAGGTCAATAGTTTTGGAGGTCTTGTAAAGCAGTACCAGGTGCTGGTGGATCCCAAAAAGCTCATCACCTATAATATTACCCTCCGGCAGGTCTTCGATGCCCTGGCCGCCAATAATGCCAATGCCGGTGGACAGTACATAGAACATTCCTCTGAACAGTATCTCATAAGGGGGATAGGTCTCATCAATACCATACAGGATATTGAAAATATCGTTGTTCATGCGACGGCAGAGGGTACTCCCATTTTTATAAAAAATATGGCGGATGTGGTAGTGGGGCCTGAGGTACGTTATGGAGCAGTCACGAGGGACGGCAAAGGAGAGGTTGTTACGGGTATTGCCATGATGCTCAAGGGCGAGAATAGCCGTACTGTGGTGGAAAGGGTAAAACAGAAGGTTGAAGAAATCAGGCAAAACCTGCCAAAAGGTGTGGATATAATACCGTTTTATGATCGGGCTGGCCTTGTCAATGACGTTATTCATACGGTTATTAGCAACGTCATTTTCGGTATCATCCTGATAATCATAGTTCTTACTTTAACGGTAGGAAATTGGCGCGTATCACTCCTCATTGCTTTTTCAGTTCCTTTAACGGTCGTTTTAACCTTTTCAGGCATGTATCATCTGGGGATTGCTGCTACGGTAATGAGTATAGGTTCCCTGGGGTTTGGTAATATTACCGATGGCTCAGTGTGTACAGTTGAAAATATTGTTCAACGTCTTACCCTCAGAAAAGGTAATAATAGTTATAGGGAAACTATATTGCTTGCGGCTCAGGAGGTGGGACGTCCCATCTTCTTCGCCGTGGGCATTATCATTATCATCTATGTGCCGCTCTTGACCCTTCAGGGTGTTGAAGGCAAGATGTTCAAGCCTGTAGCCCTTACGGTAAGCCTTGCCATGCTGAGTTCCCTTTTTGTTGCCCTGGTCATTATGCCCACCCTGAGCTCCCTTATTTTCAGAAAAGGGATAAAGACAAAGGCGCATACTGAGGAAGCGAATAACCGCATTATGCGGTTTTTAAAGAGTCGTTACAAACCATTTTTACAAAAGGCTGTATTTCATCCCAAAGTAACATTAATTATTGCCGCCGCGTGCTTCCTTTCAAGTCTTGTCCTCGTCCCCTTTTTAGGTTCAGAGTTTATGCCTGAATTGGATGAAGGCGCCATAGCAATCAACGTGGTACGCTTACCCAGTGTCTCTTTAAAGGAGTCCGTAGAACTCTCTACCCTTATAGAAAAGACCCTTCTGAAATACCCTGATGTAGAAACGGTTGTATCCAAAACTGGCCGGGCAGAGGTTGCTATAGACCCCATGGGTCAGGAGATCAGTGATGTATTTGTGATGCTTAAACCCAAGAAGTCGTGGCAGACGGCTAAGACCAAGGAGGCTCTCATTACCCGGATGGAAGAGGATTTGGAAAAGATTCCAGGCATGCGGTATAGTTTTTCACAGCCTATTGAGCTAAGGGTCAGTGAGTTGATAGCTGGTGTCCGTTCTGATATAGCCATCAAGCTTTTTGGCGAAGATTTTGAGGTCTTAAAACCGAAGGCAGAGGAGATCGAACGGGTTGTTGCTTCTATTCGAGGGGCTGAGGATGTGAAAGTAGAACAGGTGGCAGGATTGCCTGTGGTACAGATAAAAATTGACCGAAGTGCCATTGCCCGCTATGGGATCAACGTATCGGATATACAAGATGTTATTACAACAGCCATTGGCGGTAAGGCTGCATCGCAGGTACTGGAAGGGCAGATGAGATTCGATCTTTTAGTCCGTTTTACCGAAGAGGCAAGGAATAACGTAGAAGAAATCAAAAATATCCTGATTAGCGCCCCTGGCGGTGTACGTGTGCCGCTCACCCAACTGGCTGATATTTCCGTTGAAGAGGGACCCGCCCAGATCAGCCGTGAAAACGGGCACCGCCGTATCGTGGTGGAATGTAATGTACGAGGCAGGGACATTGGCAGCTTTGTGGCAGAGGCGCAAAAAAAGATACGGGAAGGTGTGGATATCCCCGCAGGTTATTACCTGGACTGGGGTGGCCAGTTCGAGAATATGCAGCGGGCAAGGAATCGCCTTGCGATCGTTATCCCCATTTCCATGGGATTAATTTTCATACTTCTTTACATGAGTTTCCGTTCCTTTAAAAACGCTGCCCTTATTTACGCAAATGTTCCTTTTGCGGCAACGGGAGGGATTGTAGCGTTGTTCCTGAGAGATATGCCTCTGAGTATCTCTGCCGGGGTAGGATTTATTTCCCTTTTTGGACTATGTGTGTTAAACGGCACGGTTATGGTATCGTTCATTAATGAATTCCTGCAAGAAGGGAAAGAAACGAGAAATGCGATCGTAGAGGCGGCTTCAACGCGACTCAGACCTGTACTCATAACTGTGATGACAGATATTATTGGGTTATTACCTATGACCGTGTCTACGGATGTAGGGGCTGAAGTACAGAAACCGTTGGCTACGGTGATCGTTGGCGGGGTATGTTTCTCAAGCTTTTTAACCCTTTTTGTGATACCTGCCCTTTACCAATGGTTTCCCAAAAGGCTCGAAGCAGCATAAAATGATTTTACCACAGAGGTCGCAGAGAACGCAGAGATGAGTAGAAATGCAGGGAGACAAGAAAGAACAGTTATAGTACTTGTAGCAGAAAAGATTACTTTGGTGAAATAGTATAAGAGCTATAAATGAGGTAAAAACGTGGAAAAGATTGAGATTGCCAAATCGGTTTTCTTTTTTATCCTTGCCGGACTTTGCGAAATAGGCGGAGGATATCTGGTATGGCTCTGGCTAAGAGAGGGAAAGAGTATCTGGCTTGGTTTATTTGGAGCGATTGTGCTGGTTATCTATGGAGTTATACCAACATTCCAGCCCGCAAATTTTGGCCGTGTATATGCCGCCTATGGCGGTGTATTCATAGTTCTCTCTATTCTGTGGGGATGGCGGGTTGATAAAATAGCGCCGGACAAATTTGACCTGATAGGCGGTTTTATTGCCCTCATTGGCGTAATTATTATCATGTACTGGCCAAGGGGATAATTTCGGGCCAGCAATGGTGGCACGGACAAACTCGTTTGTCCTTGTTTGTTTTTCTTGGCTGGTTCAATCTTGCAGATTGAACCAGATATTTGCGCCGGGCTCGAGTTTTTAAATTAGTCACGGCCGTGCAAAAAGCCAAATGTTTCGTTCAATCGAGGACGAGTGAACCAGCGAAGGGGGGTTGTTCCCATAGGTGTTAAGTTAAGGGAATAATAATATACAATAAATTGTGTGACGCTCTGGTTGAGGCATACATTGCTGATTTCCGCAAGCACGGTGTTGAGGAGATGCAATCATGATTACCGAAAAGATACTCTCCGGGGTATTAAAAAAAACTCCTGTCCCAAATGGCAAAGGCGACAGGGTTTATTCAAAGACAGAGGAAGTTTAGCGCATTCGAATTTGTTCTGCTGATGACGATTGGGCAGACGTCCATGATTCACCCCTCTTTGTCTCAGATGGCAAATAGAACTTATTTTCAAACAACTTAAGAGTGTCATTCGCATTCATTCGTCCAAGACTACCATGGAATATCGCCTGAAATGCGAAATACTCGGAAAACGTATCATGGCAGTAATTATCCGTGGTATCCCTTTATCTTTGAATGCCATTCTGTGGACTACACAAAAAAGAGAAGTCAGCTTCGATAAGCTTTACAAACTCATCCAGGAACGTGCTTTCTCTCTCCTCCAAAATATTCTCCATAATGTCACTACGGCTATAAAACAGTTTCTTCGTGAAATCAAACGCCTTATCCCTACTTGCATTAAAAACAGACAACCGTCACGAAAAACTACTCTCGAATTATTGGAGGATTCTCATGCCTTAGGTTTCTTAACTTAACACGTATGCCCCTCAGTCCCCTCCTTCGCAAGGAGGGGAAAGGGGAGGTAAAATATTTTACATAAAAATCTTTACTAAAACTTGTCCTCGTGTAAATGGGGAAAGCAAGGTTTTGTAAATTTGTAGTATGGGGCGGTAGCCCTGGGACAAGGATTTAATAATGTTTTTAGCCCTGAAAGGATAAAATATTAAAAATTCTTAAGTCCTTCATATTGGGCTGGTTTCTTGTTTTACCTTGAAAATTAAGGAGAGAGTCGCTCCCGTTTATTCCTCAGAAAAAACCAAAAAAAGCTTGCATTCTTCTTCATTTTCGTATTATCATCCTTTTTAAAGGAAAAGCAATTTCCTATCATAAGAAATAAGTTACAATGCGTGATAAGAAGGCACGGCAACTTCTTATATATATCGAGACAGTCTGTGTTTGCCGTTTTATACAGACTGTATAATCATTGTTATGTATAAATAGACACGGAGAGAAAATGTATGCGTTGATTCTAAATTGGGATTTGTCAGAGAAACCAAAAGAAATATTTCAAACCTTACGAGAATATATAGCAAATGAATCATGGAAAAGATATGAAAATAAAAAGGGACTGCTTCAAAAAGTCTGGTATTCAAATGAAGAAACAGGTCAGTTTGGTGGAATTTATCTTTGGGAGACTAAAGAAGCGATGGAAGAAGAAATACGAACAATGTACAGAGTAAAAGCAATGACAGGCGTTGACCCAACTATTACCAGACTTAATATTGAGGCCATACAAGAAGGTGACCATTCAATTGAGAAGCTAACCTCTATAGGATTGGCTTGGATAAAAAAATCACACAATTAACGTTGTGTGTATAATATATTAAGGAGTTGAAGGGTTGCGTTATTATTTTGATTGGGATCCTAATAAGGCAAGGACAAATCGAAAAAATCATGGGATTGCTTTTGAGCAGGCATCTACTATTTTTCTTGATCCAAGAATGATAAGCATCTTTGACACCGAGCATAGCGAACATGAAGACCGATGGGTTACAATTGGAATAGACAAAAATGGTATCTTGCTGGTTGTGGTGCATACGTTCCAGCAGTTGGCTGCTGATTCTTGCAGGATTAGAGTTATTTCTGCCCGTAAGGCAACCAGAAAAGAGTTAAAGCAGTATGAGGAGGAAAATAGATGAAAAAAGAATATGATTTTTCAAAAGGTGAAAGGGGCAAGTTTTATCGGCCTAATGCGAAATTATATCTACCCATTTACATTGAGCCTGACATGATGGAAGTGCTAAGAAAATTCTCAAAGAAAAAAGGCGTCGAGATTGCAACGATAGTAAATGAATGGATAAAAAAAGATATCTCCATAGTAGAAACAATAACAAAGTAGCACATAACAAATCGCTCAACGCCGATGCTCATTACGCTCCGCTTCATTCGCACGGGTTAGCTCAGTCGATAGTCTGTTTTGTAGAGCTAAGAGGGAAGGGAATGAATTGGGGAAGTTCCCTCGCCCCTTGTGGGAGAGTGTCTGGGTGAGGGGCTTTTTCAAAAAACTAAACTGTTACCGAATTTTTAGTCTAATACTTTCTTTCCTTCGGCTCAAACGGGCCTATGTTCACGGGTTTGTAGTCTAATCTTGCCCCATCAGGGGAATGGTAAGCCAGTGTGTGCTTCAGCCATGTTGCATCATCTCTCTTTGGAAAATCGGTGCGGAAATGAGAGCCGCGACTCTCCTGCCGTGCCAATGCGCCTGCAACAACAGCCGCAGCCACATCAAGGTCACCCTTGAGTTCCAATACCCATACAAGGCTGAGGTTAGCCCGTTTGCCGGTATAATTCAGTTTAATTTGTTTATATCTCTCTTGTAAATTCTTGACCTCATTGAAAGCTTCTTGCAGTTTAGAGGCCTCACGGAAGATACCCACCTTATTGTCCATGACTTTGTTGAGGGACGTTTTGATATCGGCAGGTATCTCCTTTCCTTCAGATTTGCATAATATATCAATCCTCTGTTCCGCACGCTTTAATGCATCATTAAGAGCGCCCTCACCCTTTTTACCCGAAGAACCCTGCACATACCGGGCAGCGTTAGCGCCTGCGATGGCTCCAAAGACAATCGTATCCAGCAAAGAATTGCCTCCGAGCCGGTTTGCGCCGTGTACGCTCACGCAGGCAGCCTCGCCTGCCGCATAAAATCCCTTTACCATTGTTTCACCTTCCGTATTGCAATCAATCCCACCCATGGTGTAATGCTGGCCTGGCTGGATGGGAATCGGTGTTGTGACGGGGTCTACACCAACAAATTCCATACAAATGTCCCGTATGCCCGGTAACCTCTTGATAATCTTTTCTTCCCCCAGATGCCTTAAATCAAGATGCACATAGCTATTGTCAAAACCGCCGCCTGCCATAATTTCGCGGGTAATGTTCCTTGCAATAATGTCCCTGGGAGCTACTTCCATATCCTTCTGGGAATCGCTGTATTTCGCCAGGAATCGTTCGCCCTTGTTATTCAACAAGAAACCACCCTCGCCACGGCAACCTTCCGTGATGAGGATGTTTTTGCCTAAAAGGGTGGTAGGATGAAACTGGATAAACTCCATGTCTTTTAAAGGCACGCCTGCCCAGTAGGGTACAGCCATACCCATGCCTGTATTGATCAGGGCATTGGTGCTATTTCCATACATGCGGCCAGCGCCACCCGTCGCAAAGATTACCGCCCCTGCCTGGAGTGCCTCTAACCGTCCGCTCACAATATCCAGCGCAATCACACCAACACAAACCCCTTCATCAGTCACAAGGTCTGTCACCAACCATTCTTCATAGATTACAATCTCGTTCCGTTCTGCCGACTGTTTGAATCTGATGGTTTGCTGGTACAGGGCATGCAAAAGGGCATGACCCGTCTTATCAGCCGCATAGCACGTGCGCGGAAACCCAGCGCCGCCAAATGGTCTTTGGGCAATCTTTCCTTCAGTGGTACGGCTGAAGGGACACCCCCAGTGTTCCATTTCATAAATGCGTTCGGCAGCTTCTTTGGTCATGCGGATGACGGCGTCCTGGTCTGCCAGGTAATCGCTTCCTTTAACCGTATCGAAGGCGTGTTTTTCCCAGGTATCGTAAGCGCCGCGTGGATGATTTCCCAGCGGTGCATTAATCCCTCCCTGTGCTGCAACGGAATGCGACCGGATGGGATGTACCTTTGAGATAACGGCGACTTTTACATTGTGACGATTGAGTTCTATGGCAGCCCTCAGACCTGCAAGTCCCCCACCCACCACAATGGCATCATGATAAATCATAAAAATTCCTTATTCTAGTATTCTTTAAGTTCCATAAGTTGCCTGCAGGCAAATAAACCCCTAATAGATTCTTGTAAATTAAAGACTTAAAGTTTATTTGCTTTTCTCCAATGCAAAAAACTTCTTTCATCAAAGATAGATGGTTTATAAGTTTTGCATTTGTTCCAATAAATATTTTTCAATTCGGTCCCTGTTTAAGTAAAGGCTTGAAAATTGTTTTTCACAAACATCACTGAAACGGGCCAAAACCTTACGACTAATTTTTTCTTGATCTTCAAAAATAGCCACCGAACGAAACGGCAGTTCCCATTTTTCGTATTGCAAACAACTGATTGTAGCATCCCGACATTTATCATCATTTGCTACTGCAAATACATAAAGAGGCTTTTTCATGCCGTTTATCCTGCAATCGACTGCATATTTTCCTTCTGGGTCATGCACTTTGTCAAAGTAATCAAATATCCTTCTGTTCTCGTCAACTTTTTCAGTAATGTATGCCTTAAAATCATCCATAAAGGTAGATTTAACTCGCTCACGACTTAAATAATTTATATCAGTAATTTTTAAAATACCCTGAATAAAATTATAAAGGGCGTCACCAAACATATTATCTTCCACATTTACTAATATTTCACCGTCACTTTCCTCCAATTCAAACATAGATAGCGTTGAACTGATTATTTTTTGCCTGGTGCCTTTTTCCAAATCTTTCATATCAAGATCATAGCTTAAATGCATATAAGTATGAGCTTCATCTGTAATAATCCATCCTTTGGAAGATTTTTTTAAAATGGATACTAAATGATCACCATCAGCAAACATAAAAGGGGTGAATATTTTAAATCGCTCTTTGCCTTCGGGAAAAATTTCTATTTTTTCGCTGATTTTCTTTTTAAATTCGCTCTCAATTGGCGTAATATCCATTTTTACCACCTTTAATTTTAGGACAATTTCATTTTTAGTTGCCTATTTGCTGGTAGCACTATAGAACAATCTTTTACGAGACAATCTAATGCACTTTGTATATCGACAAACTCTTTGGAAATTACCGCATATCCATCTTCATCGAAACCGGCTATTTGGTATCTTTCTGTTGCTTGATGAATATGAAAATCATAAAAAGTTTCTTTTTCGATCTTATTGGTGTGATGATGGTTTTACCATTATACCTTCTCAACCTTATTAATGCCGTTTTCTTTGGTGGCATATAGCAGTATAAGGGAGAAATCGAACTGGTTTATTTGGTTTTGCCTTAAAATTACTTTAAACTGACTGTCGTCATTGCGTGGTAATATTATTTCTTGTTCCCTATGACCCTTTTTGTCTTTTGTTTGAAATAAGGTTTCGTAATTAGGAGGAAATTTTTTTTGTTCCTTTATAAGGTTGGATATCTCTGCGTCATTAAGGATTATATCCGCCATAATCCTATTCCCTCAACTTATAAATTTCAAGGGGTAATGGATTTCTCCGATACTCGTATTTCAAAGTTACAAAAGCACCGTTTTAACGCCAACTGCGGTGATTAAAAGAAGAACCAGGAGCGATAGCCACAACAACCTCTTTTGACTGCGGGTAAGACCCCAGAAATCCGCAACCGTAATCCGTATTCCGTTCAGCAGGTGTATAGCAACAGCAAGGAGTAAAACATATTGAAATATGTATCCGCTCTTTGTATCAAACTTACTGATTGCATAATCATAGGCGTCTTTACCGCGAAAGACAGAACTCAGGGTAAAAATGTGTAAAAACAAAAATACGGTAACTGCCACACCGGTGACCCTGTGTATCCAGAAAGATATCATGCCGGGATTTCTATTTTTTACCAGGTCTTTAAAACCTTCCTTTAACTTTTGCATATTCATAGCTCTTATCGTGGAAGTTATACTGTCTAAAACCCGCTATTATTTCTCGTTGCAAACCAAATGAGAATATATATTCCAGTACCAAACAAGACAAACCCGGCAAACCAGAGTATTTGTCTAAAAAAGCAGTTTGCCCTTTTGCTCAGATTGAAATCTGCCAGTATGCCCCAAAGCCCGTTGAGTCCGTGAAAAACAACCATGGCAAGCAGGCAGATATGAAAGGCAATCCATCCGGGAGAGCAAAATCTGTGAATAATTTCATCGTAATAGCGGGAGGCATACCGAGAAGGACTAAAGTGGAATGTAAAGAAATGAACGGACATCCCCATGACCAGCAACAGGGCGGTAATCCTCTGTAAAAACCACGACCAGAAACCTCGTTTTTCCATGTTCATTATCTTTTTTTATACAAATTCATTAAATCGTCTTTCGTATAAATAGACTCAAAAAGGACGTCTCTTTTTTCAATATTTTCCCGCCCGCCCTCCTGGCGGTCCACCAGGGCAATGGCCTTAACGACATTCAAATTGGACTCCCTGGCACGATCAATGGCATCTATCGTGGATTGACCGGTGGTCACCACATCGTCCACAATCACGACCTTATTCCCTTCTTGCACGTTTCCTTCAATCCACTTCATCAATCCATGTTCCTTTGCCTTTTTTCGCACGACAAAGGCGTTAATAGCATCGTCCTGCATGCCGCTAACCATGGCGGTAGCGAAGGCAATGGGGTCGGCGCCCAGGGTCAACCCTCCGATGGCATTGATATGAAGCGGTTTGACTTTGTTGTAAAAGAGGTGCCCGATCAACAGCATGGCCTCCGGGTCTAAGGTCGTAGTTTTGCAATTAATGTAATAATTACTCATCCTTCCCGATACCAGCTTGAAGATGGGTTCTTCGCTGTATTTGAAGGATCTTTGCAAAAGAATTTCGAGTAATCGTTTTTGTGCTTTAATGAGATTCATAATTTATGATTTTAGATTTACGATGTGCGATTTTAGATTTAAATTTTAGTTTTCTCTAAAGATATTACAACAACTTATCCACCTGTTCACACAAGGTTTTTACGGCGTCGGCAGAACGTTTCAAGGCAGCAGATTCTTCCACGTTGAGCTTGATTTCGAATATCTGTTCAATACCCTTTGCGCCGAGTTTCACCGGCACGCCTGCGAAGAGTCCGTTGATGCCATATTCACCTTCGCACAGGGCGGCACACGGAAGTATCTTCTTTTTGTCTTTTACAATAGACTCAACCATCTCTGCTGCGGCTGCTGACGGGGCATAGAAGGCGCTGCCCGTCTTGAGCAGATTAACAATCTCCGCACCGCCGTCCCTCGTGCGTTTTACAATGGCTTCCAATCTCGCTTTGGGAATTAATTCCTCAACCGGAACTCCTGCAACTGTCGTATATCGAGTGGATGGGACCATCGTATCACCGTGTCCTCCGAGCACAAAGGCATGGATATTTTCCACTGACACATTGAGTTCCATTGCAATAAACGCGCTGAAACGGGCGGCATCCAGCACACCTGCCATGCCCATTATCCGATTTTTAGGGAATCTACTCACTTTATGGGCTACGTACGTCATGGCATCCAACGGGTTAGATACGATAATCAGGATGGCGTTTGGTGACGACTTTACAATATTTTCTACCACCCCTTTTACGATTCCGGCATTGATCTTGAGTAAATCATCTCTGCTCATTCCCGGCTTTCTTGCCACACCGGAGGTGACGACTACAATATCAGAGTCCCTTGTTTCTTCATATCCGTTAGCGCCCGTAATCCTCGTATCATAGCCGTAAACCGGCCCTGATTCCAGGAGATCCAATGCCTTTCCCTGCGGCATATCCTGGATAATATCTACCAGTACTACATCACCTATCTCTTTTTCAGCCAGTCGCTGCGCCGTCGTGGCCCCCACGTTTCCAGCGCCAACGACCGTTATCTTTTTTCTTGCCATATTAAATCTATCCTTTAAATTAATTAAGAATTTTTAGAATTGCGTCTCTGTAAGCCGTAAAATCATCGAGGTTATTATTCAATATTCCGATAACAATCGCCTCGTCTACCTTATCGTATTGATGGACTACTATATTTCTAAATCTGGCCATTTTTAACATAATTTCAAAGCTTATATCTCCCCTTAAAAATGTCCATCTCTTTTCTTGAGAAATCAAAATATTCCCGCAAAATTAAAGATTCAAATGCATGCCTCGTAAAGGGCATTTTATCCGCCAGGATTATTTTATTCTTGATTATTCTCGCCGCAAGGGGAAGCGGCGCTGTATTTAAAATTACAAGGTCAACTTCGTCCGTCTTCAAAAGTTCATTCAATTTCCCCAGTATTTCAAGTTTTTCCTGTGCTATCTCTGCATCCTCAGCCATATATATGGCAATATCCACGTCACTGAGTGGCGAAATCCTGCCGTGTGCAATGCCGCCAAAGAGGTATGCAAAAACCACCTTCGAATTTTTATTTAAGTATTCCCGGACATTTGGCAGGAAATGGTTAATATTTTCAGGCAATATACCATATTTTATCATATGTCTTTTCTCTCATTACGTTTTATTCGTGGGTATTCGTGGCTAAAGAATTACCTTACATATTCTTGATTATCTCATCACCAAATTCTGAGCATTTCACCAATTTAGCGCCCTTCATCTGACGTTCGAGGTCATAGGTTACTGTCTTCCTCTGAATGGTCTTTTCCAGCGCCTTCACAATCATGTCAGCAGCCTCATCCCATCCCAGATGCTCAAGCATCATAACCCCTGATAAGATGACGGAACCAGGATTCACCATGTCCTTTCCCGCATATTTGGGGGCAGTACCATGAGTGGCTTCGAATACGGCAGCCTTATCACCAATATTTGCCCCAGGGGCCATACCCAGACCGCCCACCTGAGCAGCGCAGGCATCGGAAATATAATCACCGTTGAGATTCGGCGTGGCAATCACATCATATTCCTCCGGCCTCAGCAGCACCTGCTGGAACATGGCATCGGCGATCCTGTCCTTTATAACAACCTTGCCTTTTGGAACTGTACCATTGTATTTTTTCTGGACATCTTCTTCCGTCACAACGAACTTGTGAAATTCCTCTCTAGCCACTTCATATCCCCACTCACGGAATGCGCCCTCCGTAAATTTCATGATATTTCCCTTGTGCATGAGAGTCACGCTCTTTTTCCCTTTATCGATGGCGTACTGGATGGCGCGTCTTACCAGTCTTTTCGAGCCAAATGCGCTCATGGGTTTAATGCCGATACCCGAATCTTTTCTGACCTTTTTCCCAAGCTCCTTTTCCAGGAATGCAATGATCTTTTTCGCTTCCGGAGAACCTTTCTTATATTCAATTCCAGCATATACGTCCTCAGTATTTTCACGGAAGATGACCACGTTCAATTTTTCCGGTGATTTGACAGGGCTGGGCACACCATCAAAATACCGTACAGGCCGAACACAGGCATACAGATCAAGTTCCTGTCTGAGGGTTACATTAAGACTCCTGATTCCGCCGCCAACGGGCGTGGTAAGCGGTCCTTTTATTGCGACCTTATATTTCTTAATAGCGTTGAGGGTGTCGGCAGGAAGCCACTCACCATATTCTTTAAATGCATATTCACCGGCAAAAATTTCCTTCCACTGAATACGCTTTTTGTTTTTATAAGCCTTACTCACCGCCGCATCAAAGACACGAACTGATGCATTCCAGATATCCGGCCCCGTACCGTCACCCTTGATAAATGGAATGATTGGATTATTAGGGACAACCAAACGATTCTTTTCTATTTTTATCGCTGTGCCACTATTTTCAATCTTCTTCTTTTTCGGCAACGCTATTACCTCCCCATAATATTACTTCTTTTTTTGTAAGTTTTTACCTCCCCTTCATCCCCTCCTTGCGAAGGAGGGGAAAGAGGGGTGGTCAATTTAATTGCGGCTATGCCGCTCCAGGTATTTAACTGATAATTAAATATAAAAAACCGTAACAATTTAGTTTTTTGAAAATTCGTATCAATGCTTATTCCAAAACTCCGCTTGGGAACAAGTATTGAAATACACCCCCGGCCCCTCTGGTAGGTCAGGCGTCCACGCCTGACATTATGATGACAAGCGGGGACGCTTGTCCTACCAATGAGGGGAGATTTGAAGTCCCCTCTAAAAAGAGGGGATTTAGGGGTGTGTACAAGGTGTTTCAAAAAACTAAGTTGACACGAAAAAAATATTTTTTCCCTGCTATATTTTCCCTTGTTATACTACCTGTATGAAGGTCTGTTTTCAACTTAATATTTTTAACCTGTTTTTAACTGTATAATTTACACCTTTTGTCTTATACTTAAATCATGAAAACAACAAAATGGCCAGTCAAAGATTTTATCATGCCTGAAGCCATATCCTCTATCCGGGATGCAGTCGAAAAGACAAGAGGAAACGAAGTATTCTTCGTGGGCAGACTCAATGACGATCACCTGGTTGCAGACGTCGATGTTTATGCCATGGGAAATAAGCATGCCGTGCCTGCTATCATCAAAGAGGCAAAATATGGGGACGTTATCATTCACAATCATCCTGACGGCAACCTTGAGCCATCTGATGCCGACCTTGAGATAGCGTCATATCTTGGCTCGAACGGGATTGGATGCTACATTGTAGACAACGATGTAGAGTATTTGTACCCCGTGGTAAAGGTGCCGAAAAAGCGGACGTACGAAGGGCTGGACTTTGAAGAAATTTCTGCGCACTTTATGCCCGGCGGGAGTTTTGCAAGACAGCTGCCTCAATATGAACATCGGGAGCCTCAGATTGCGATGCTGAAATCGGTGGTCAATGCCTTTAATGAAAATAAAATCGCCATAATCGAGGCGGGAACCGGTACGGGAAAATCCCTGGCATATCTTGTCCCCGCCGTATTCTGGAGCATAAAGAACCAGGAACGGGTGGTTGTTTCCACTCATACGATAAACCTTCAGGAACAATTGATTGAAAAAGACATCCCTGTACTGAAGAAGTGTTGCGGCATAAATTTTAAGAGCGTGCTGGTAAAAGGCAGAAATAATTATATATGTCTCAGGAAAGTTTATAATTTGCGTACTGAGGGCGGGACGTTGATTGAGGACAAGGATAGACAGCAACTGAACGATCTGTTGGAGTGGGCTGTAAAGACACGGGATGGGAGCAAGGCAGATCTGAATTTTGTGCCGCAGGATGACGTCTGGGAAGCCATACAGTCGGAGGCCGACCAGTGCACTCGATTGAAGTGCCGGTTTTATGACGACTGCTTTTTCTATATTGCACGTCGAAACGCAGCCAGCGCCGATGTGCTGGTAGTAAACCATTACCTCTTAATGGCTGATCTGGTCGTACGTAAGGAAATGAAGGGTTATGATACGGTTGCCATCCTGCCGCCGTTCAAAAAAATTATCATCGATGAGGCACACCGCCTCGAACCTGTGGCAACGGCAAATCTGGGCTACACAATCTCAAAATTACGAATAATAAAACTCCTGGGCAGGCTGATCAATCTCAAGGATAACAGAAAGGGTCTTTTGCAGTACCTCAAGAATAAGCTCAGAGACGTGATCTCTGCCCATGATAAATCTGTTGCAACAAAGATTACCGAGATAATAAATACAGTAATTCTGGATGCAAGACAGAGTCTTTACGAGACCGTCCAGATGATTTTTGATGATATTTCCAATGCCGTCAGTAATTATGTCGTTAGTGAAGGATTGCAGAAAAACAGGGACGAAGAAACAAAATTGCGGGTTACGACAAGCTTCATTTCTACAGACCTGTGGCAGGACGTTATTGAGACCGGACTCAAGACATTAAGCGTAGATATTCTGAAATTCGCATCACTCTTAAAGTCCTTGGAGGATGAAATTGGAGGATTGTCCAAAACCTCGCAGGACATGCTATCATCAGTGCTGGTCGATATATCATCATGCAAAATGCGTCTAAGGCTGGCAGCGAACGACCTCGTATTTTTTATTACTGCGGACGAACGATCGTGCAAGTGGATGGAGGTCAAAAGGTATAGGGAGAACCCTGCTGTGAGATTTTGCGCTGCGCCGCTTTCTGTTTCTGAAGACTTGAAGGCATGCCTCTACGACAATTATAATACGATAATATTGACTTCGGCTACTTTAGCGATCAATAAGAACTTTACATTTTTCAAGGATGATATTGGCCTGCATCAAACTCCTGAGAGTCGCTTGTCCGAACTGATCCTGGATTCCCCGTTTGATTTTAAAAGGCAGGTCATTATTGGCATTCCAACAGATATTTCAGAACCAAATGAGCCAGGCTATACCTCAGCCCTCGAAGAAAATATCCTGAAGACTGTAGAAATTTCAGAAGGCAGGGCATTAATTCTTTTTACCT
Source organism: Planctomycetota bacterium (assembly GCA_016873155.1). Lineage (GTDB taxonomy): Bacteria > Planctomycetota > Brocadiia > Brocadiales > Brocadiaceae > Wunengus. The sequence continues at coordinate 24,572 of VGXX01000006.1, forward strand.
CGTATAGCCTTCTCGATAATCTTTACAAAAAGTTAGAACCGCGGATTAGACAACTGGGCTATACGTGTTTAAAGCAAGGCATGGATAATCGCCATAGCCTCCTTGAAACATTTAAAAAAGACAAGACTTCCGTTCTCTTTGCTACGGATAGTTTCTGGGAAGGGATTGACGTCAAGGGTGACGCCCTGGAATGTGTTATTCTAACCCGATTGCCCTTCAAAGTACCTACTGAACCTATAATAGAGGCGCGTGCGGAGGCCATTGAGCGGGCTGGAGGGGATGCCTTTTATAACTATTCAGTGCCAATGGCAGTAATTAAATTCAAGCAGGGTTTTGGGAGGCTCATACGCAGCCGTGACGACAGGGGCGTAGTGATTATCTTTGATAGTCGGGTAGCAACTAAGAGGTACGGAAAAATATTTCTCCAGTCCCTTCCGGATGCACGGTGTATTAAGGATAAGAAAGAGGTAGTGTTTCGTGAAATGGAAAAGTTTTTAGCCTGAGGTATAGGAATTTCAAAGTTTTTTTCTCCCCCTTAATCCCCCCACATCACTGAGAGGGATAACAAATGTCCCATGCTGGTGGGGGTGAAGGGGGTGGAGTCTCGATGCAGGTTCACGTTTGCAACGTGAACCCCACCTTTCTATTTCGAACGCATTATTTACGGCATACGCTTTAGTGCTGTGAAAATCTGGGTTCAGGTCGCAGACCTGAACCCACCGAATCATTTGTATTACATGTACAATCATCCGCTATGAATCTGCAAGAGGAGGCAGAGCCTCCTGCTCAATACGTTCCCACGCAGAGCATTGGAACGAGAAAAAAAAGAGGTTGTTTTTCGTGAAATGAGTCAGTTTTTAGGGAGGTAATAGATTATGAAGATTTTTTTGACAGGCAGTACGGGTTTCGTCGGGAAACGGATACTCCGGGATTTACTCGAAAACAATTATCAGGTCAGATGTCTCGCCCGAAAAGGCTCCGAACAAAAGATTTTACATCACAAAGATCCTGTCCTCGTGAAAACGGGGATTGATATCGTAAACGGTGACACTACCGATGCAGTAAGTCTGGACGGCAAATTAGAAGAATGCGATGCCGTGATAAATCTTGTGGGTATTATCAGGGAGTTTCGTGGAAAGGGGATTACCTTTGAGAAGCTACATTACGAGGGAACGGCAAATCTTGTCAGGGCAGCACGTTTGCAGAAGGTAAGTCGGTTCATACAGATGAGCGCGTTGGGGGCGCGACCTGACGGCAAGACTCAATATCAGCAAACAAAGTTTCGCGCTGAAGAATGCGTGAGGACAAGCGGACTTGACTATACGATATTCCGTCCTTCAATTATATTTGGACAGGAAGATAAATTTGTAAACCTGTTTGCCAATATGCTCAGGACCCAACAATTTGTGCCTGTTGTGGGTAATGGAAGGTATCAGATGCAGCCGGTATCGGTAGAAAATGTTTCGATGGGTTTTGTAAAGGCAATGGAGCAAAAAAACGCCATTGGCAAAACTTTCGATGTGGGTGGACCGGAAAGGATTGAGTTTAACCGAATCATTGATGTCATTGGCGAGGTCATCTGCGCACCGCCGCATAAGATTCACATTCCTGTATTCATCATGAGTACCATGGCAGAGATGTTAGATTGGTTACCATCCTTTCCCGTTACGAAGGATCAAATCACGATGCTTCTGGAAGGGAATGTCTGTGATGAAAAACCTTTTTTCAAGCATTTTGACATCAAACCCATTGGTTTCAAAGAAGGGATATCCAAATACCTTTCAGCCTGAAATCCAGGAATTTAAATCTGTTAGTTCCTCCCCCTTGACTTTGTCGTGAGTCTTCGGCGTGAGCTCAGACGAACGCTCAGTCGAACGATGGGAGGTCAGGTGGGGGTGAAGAAAAAGGTCGATCACCCTCCCTTAACCCCTCCCATCAAGGGAGGGGAAATTAGCTGCCGAAGACCTAATTTAATTGTATAGGAATTTCCATTTTATTTAAGCGGATCAGGAGATAGTGGATATAAAAATCCCCCTTAATAAAGGGGGCTAGGGGGTTGTAAACTTGTCCTCATGAAAATGGGGAATAACCCCAGGAAAAACACAACCCCCTGACTCCCCCTTTTCTAAGGAGGATTAACTCGAAATCACCAAAAGAAAAGATACGCCGGGATAATACTACTTTACAAAGGATACCTTCTTCGCCCAAACACTGTTGGGATAATCCTTTTTGAGTTTTCTCCAGGCATTTAATAATGCCTCCACGTTATGTGCATCCTTGTATTCCGAAACACCAAGCCAATACTGAGCCGGCGGTGCAATATCGCTCCTTGTGTATTTGTCAACTACCGATTTAAATTGAATGCTTGCGGTTTTATAGTCCTGCTTTTCCAGCGCCATCATACCCAATCCAAATTCCAATTGTGGAATGAATTCATCGGGTGGAAGGAAGCCGTTAAAGCGATAATATTCCGTACCATTGGAATCGAGAACAAGGATCGTGGGCGTCCAGAATACCCGATATTTGTTTACAATTTCTGAATTGGTTTGTACGTTGATTTGCAGTGGGATGAAATTTTTGCTTATGTAATCGACTACGGTAGCATCAGGGTACGTCACGGTACCCAGGGTTTTGCAGCCTGTTCAGGTGGGTATGAAAAAATCCAGCAGAATAGATTTTCCCGTTGTTTTTGCCTTAGCTATTGAATCTTCAAGGTTTTTTTCCCAGACAATGGCCGGCGGAGTACTTTTATTGTCAGCGATGACTATACCAGCGACGGGTATTATTGTTAATGCGGCAAGAAAGGACAGGGCATATCTTCGCATGGTCTTCCTCCTTTTCTGAAAAAGGTGTGATTGGATGGATAAAAAACATGCTACAACATCTATAACACAATATTTTTATGGAGTCAATAAAATACTGTCAGTGTTATCCCGTGTCTTTTCCATGGTAAACTTCTCTACAAACCGTTCTACAAGATAGGCAAGATATTCTATGTCGATGTAAGCCTCTGCGCTGCTGTCCAGAAACAATTTGCAACTTGCCTGAAACTCCTCATCGGCTTCCCAAAAGCATAAATACAGGGGTATGCGCGGCAACAGTTCAAAGCGACAAACAAAATCAGCTTTCATCTTTCCTGAAGTTTCTATCCCACCCAGTTCTTTACTATGCACTTTCAGTTTGTCTCTATCATCGTTGAATGCCGTTGCGACCTTTTCTTCAGCGCTTCGCTGAAATGCCTTTACATGGGAGGCAGTATTGGGGAAGTGTCCCAGGGTAACCCACTCTCCGGTAAGAGGTTTATCGCCCTTTCTGCGGATATAATCGTAGATGATGATCTTTGACCACGAATCGTGACAATATTCGCCATTTTCGAACAACCCCTCTTTACGCATCTCGTAAGGTTTGTTTAACATTTTCAATCTGATAATTTCGCATCCATTATTTGCCTCGAAATGGCCGCCAATGGCAGCAGACACCTCTTTGAAATTCGTGCGTTTCGCATCGACTTCCAATTCGCTGCTCACCCGCTCATAGTTATCCTCCTGAGTAACATTCGGTTTCAGGGAGGGCAATTCCATATTTTCCGGGCTTATATAAGGGCAATCGCTTATTTTACGTTGTGCATTTTTCACCTTGACTGCAAAGGCCATACAGGTGGGCACGCCGCATTTACCGCAATTTGTCTTTGGCAGTTTTTTGTATATGTCAATCATGCAATCCTTGCCAGCAGGACTTCTTTGTCTTTTTCGATCTGCGACTTGAGTTCGTCTGCCGTTTTAAATGGTATTTCGTCCCGTATCTTAAAGAGGAATTGCACCTCCAGATCCAATCCGTAAAGTGACTCCTGAAAATCGAGGATATGCACTTCGATCTCCAGGGTTTCGTCTTCACTGGAAAGTTCTTCTTTTGCAAAGGTAGGCCTTAAGCCGATGTTGGTCAATGCCGGATGTTCATGTCCCGCCCAGCGGACGCGTGTTCCGTAGACACCTCTTGGCGGTCTGACTTCATGATGCAGATTGAGATTGGCCGTTGGGTATCCCAGGGTTCTCCCCCTGCCGGACTTCTTCACTACCGTGCCCAGGATGGAAACAGGCCTGCCGAGCATCCCTTCCGCTTTTTTCAGTTCACCTTCGAGAATGGCCTTTCGAATGGCCGTGCTGCTGATTACCTGTCCCCGGTATATTACCGGTGAACACCCATAGACCTCAAATCCGTATTTGTCTGCCAGGCTGCGAACCAGGGATATATTTCCTTCACGGCCTTTTCCGAAATGGCAATTGAATCCGAGTACAATACATTTTACATTCAGCCAGGAAACCAATATCTCACGGATAAAGTCTTCCGCGGTCATTTGTGCAAGTTTCTGGTCAAAACTAAGCACTACGGTATGATCGACTCCAAAGTGTTCAAATAATTTTAACCGATGTTCCAGAGAGGTAATAAAGGAAGGAGGTCTGTTTTCAATAATGTTTTTTGGGTGACGGTCAAAGGTAATTACTACCGACTCACCCTTTTTCTGTAAGGCATTATGCCGTATGCATTCGATGATCTTCTGATGTCCACGGTGAACGCCATCGAACATTCCGATGGTAGCGACAGGGTAGTGAATTTTCCCGGTCAATTCCTTTCTGCCGTAAATCGTTTCCAACGTTTTCCCCTACCTGTTCATTATCAATCATCTCGGTGATATTCCGTATCTTTCCGTGGTGAATTATCAGCTTCTTATTGAAATTTTGTGTATATCTCCATGTGCCGGTTGATGTCTTTCTGCCAATCGGCCAGGAAAGTCTCTTGTTTCTCATATAAATATCGCTTGGTTACGTTTTCCCTGTCCCTTTCAAAGGCGGATTTATCCGCAGCTTTCTTATCCAGTAACGCTATGATATAGCAGGTCTTTTCTCCGGATGTTTCTGCGGCTACCCCAAGCATACCAGGCTTCAGTTCGAATGCCTTTTTCGCCACGTTGGGACGATCTTCTTTGAGCGCGTCAATGTATCGAGACTCCTTATTGAAAAGCTTAACAGGACGAGAAATATAGCCGGTTTCGCAAACTGAAATATCTTTTTGCGGACATTCTGCTTTAATCGATTTTACGATATCATCAAAGGAAATACTCTTGGTTGTTCCGGCATATTTTTCGGCAAGTTCCTTCGCTTTGAGGAATCCCTTTTCCAGCTTGAGGTCATTGATTACACTATTTCTGACCTCCTCGAATGGCGCAGGCGCAGATGGTCTTTTATCAACAACCTGGAAAACAACCTTACCCTCTACAAAATCGAAAGGAACGGATGGCTCGTATTTATCCCTCTCGAAAGCGACTTGAACAATTTGGTCTGAACCGGGCAACACCTCCATGAGATCGTTTTCCGTAAGAAATTCATTTTTCGATTTCTTACCTTTCGGAATCTCATAGGTTACGTTGTATTTCGTTGCCAGGTCTTTAAAACTCGGACGTTCGGCCTTATCCATCGTCTCATATATTTCCTCGTCCAGTTTATTCATGATTTCCGCAGCCTTTTCCATTGCCTTTTGTCTTGCAAGGGTCTTTCGAATATCCTCTTTTACCTCAGCAAAGGGCTTATGGGTAAGCGAAGATTTCTTTTCCTGAGCTTTGCTGTCGTTCGCGGTCTCTTTTCCTTCTTTTTTTGAATTCTTCTTATCGGATGCCGAAGCGTCTTTGGTTGCGGCCTTGTTTTCCTTCGGTTCTTCGGGTTTCGGCTCTACAGAGGTAATTTTGAATTGTGTTTCCTTCGTGTCCTCATAATACTTTTTCATCTCTTCTTCTTCAACCGAAACGAGTTTTTCCATATCGTCAAATTTAGCAATCAGGCATTCCAGTTTGACGATTTCAGGAAGCTTGTATCCGGGGTTACCAGCCGTTTCATTATATTCATCATTCTTGTATTTTTCATAATATACACGAATTTCATCCTCAGTTACGTTGGCAGAATCAAGAAAATCCTTCGCTTTCAATGGAAGCACCTTGAATTTTACCTGTTCGTTTTCAAGAGAATATCTCTGCCAGATTTCCTCCGTCGTCATCTTGGTGGACGAACGTAACAGGGATTCCAGCTTTTCCACGAGCAATGCTTCTCTCATGGTACGGTCGATCTGCTCCGTGTTAAGCCTGAAGTTATTGCAGAGGAATTGCAAAAGCCCCGACCTCGGCATGTTTACCTGTCCGCCAAATATCTGAAAGGCCAGTCCCTGAAGCGCGCTCTCTACCTCCTGTGCCGTCACAACTATCCCCATCCTCTTTGCTTCTTCCGCAAACAGGAGTTGTTTCCAAACCAGCGAGACGATAGAATCTTTTGCCTGTGAAAAGAACAATCTTTGCCATCGCCCCAACATGTCCGCAAATTCGTTTTGCGTAATCTTTCTGCCAAATATCTTTCCTATGGGTTTTTTGGGGATCATTTCCATAGCGGAATAGCTGATTCCCCAAACAAACATTGCAAAGATCATAACGATATAAACTGTTTTTTGATGCCTTCGGAACCAAGAACTCGAAACCATATTCCCCTCTTAATCAAATACCATCAATCAATAGTAACGTCGAAAAATTAACATTAAAAATAGTATTTTAGCCATAAACCTTATAATTATCAAATGGATTTTTACATTATAAATAACAAAAAATGTCTTGACACTTATTACAACCTCTGCTTAAATTTCACATTTCGAGGTTGTATATATATGCCTAAAACTAAGAAATACATGGTAATCGTTGAGTCCCCTGCCAAGGCAAAGACTATCGGCAAATATCTCGGTTCGTCTTACTTTGTTCGCTCATCAATGGGACATGTGCGTGACCTGCCCGAAAGAAAATTATCCGTTGACGTCGAAAACAACTTTACCCCCGAATATAAAATAATCCCCAGCCGGAAAAAGCTGGTGTCTGAATTAATAGTTGATTCTAAGAAGGCAGACGCCGTTTACCTTGCTTCCGATCTTGACCGGGAGGGAGAGGCAATTGCCTGGCATCTGTCGCAGGCCCTTGAAATTCCTGATGAAAAGGCGAAACGTGTCACCTTCAATGAGATTACGAAAGACGCTATTTTAGAGGCTTTCAATCACCCCGGTCCGATCAATATGGCAAAGGTCAATGCCCAGCAGGCACGCAGGATACTCGACCGCCTTGTGGGTTATCAGATAAGCCCCCTGCTCTGGAAGAAGATTACAAAGGGACTCAGCGCCGGCCGTGTCCAATCCGTTGCAGTTCGGCTTATCGTAGAACGCGAGAAGGAAATCAAGGAATTTAAACCGCAGGAGTACTGGAAGATCACGGCGGAGTTGAAAATTTCCCCTGCGGATACAAAGAAACCTGAGGACGGTAAGACTTTTAAAGCTCTTTTACAGAAGCTTGATAATGAAAACGTTGAGGTAAAAAACGAACAACAAGCGAAGGACATTATTAACGAACTTCAAAAGACAGAGTACATTGTTGCAAATGTAAAAAAACAGACCAAACGTAATAATGCCCCTCCTCCTTTTACTACGAGTCTTTTACAACAGCAGGCGTCCACGCGGTTACAGTTTAGCGCTAAGAAAACGATGCTCATTGCCCAGCAGCTATACGAGGGTATTGATATTGGCAAGGAAGGTTCTGTGGGGCTTATTACCTATATGAGAACGGATTCTTTTCATATTTCCGAACAGGCGCTGACATCCTGCCGGAAACTTATTACGGATAAATACGGCAAAGATTACATTCCTGAGAAGCCCAATATGCATGCCTCAGACAAGAAGGGAACCCAGGGCGCACACGAAGCCATTCGCCCCACCTCTGTTGAGCATGCGCCCGAATCTATAAAGGACTTTTTAACAAAAGATCAATACCGACTGTATGAACTGATATGGAATCGGTTTGTTGCCAGCCAGATGAAACCGGCGCTCTACGCCGTAACAGATGTTGAAATTAGTTCAGGACGATATACTTTTAAGGCCAGAGGCAGGGAATTGCTCTTTGACGGACACACCCGCATCTCAGGACACGAAATGGAAAAGGACGAACAAATCCTTCCGTCTCTGGAGAAAGACCAGAAACTCGAATTGATGGAATTGTCACCCACCCAGCATTTTACCCAACCGCCTCCCCGTTTTACCGAGGCATCTCTCGTTAAGACTCTGGAAAAAATGGGCATCGGAAGACCCAGTACCTATGCTGCGATCATTTCTACAATCCAGGATCGCGGCTATGTCAAACAGGAGAAGCGTGCCTTTTATGCAACGGAACTGGGGATATTGGTTACGGAAAAACTCGTCGAACATTTTGCAAAGATAATGGACGTAAAATTTACTTCACACATGGAGGATGAACTTGATAAGATTGAAGATGAGAAAATTGTATGGCTTGACGTGCTCAAGGAATTTTATGAGCCGTTTAAGAACGATTTAGAAAGGGCGGTGGGAGAGATGAAGAGCGTAAAAGGGACTCCGGAAGAAAGCACGAAGATATGCACCGTTTGTGGGCAGCCGATGGTGATACGATGGGGAAAACACGGGAAATTCCTGGGATGCTCTGCATTCCCCAAATGTAAAAGCACACTCCCGCTGGATGAAAAAGGTGAACCTGCCGCTCCTGAGACTACTGATCAGAAATGTGAAAAATGCGGCAGCGCTATGGTCATTAGAACCAGCCGTCATGGAAAATTTCTGGCGTGTTCCGGATATCCAAACTGCAAGAACACAAAATCCCTTACCGGCGAAACGACCAAAGTCGAACCTACCAATGAAAAATGTGAAAAATGTGGCAGCCCTATGGTCATTCGATTCAGCAAGAAGGGACGATTCATGGGCTGTTCGGCCTATCCCAAATGCAGAAATATCAAATCCCTGCCTACGGGGGTAAAATGTCAGAAGGAGGGCTGCGATGGCGACCTGGTGCAACGCCGCTCGAAGAAGGGAGGTATCTTCTTCGGGTGCAGCAAATATCCTGAATGCGATTACATTGCGAAGGAATTACCCGATACTACAACTGATACCGTCAAGGAAGAATAAAATCAGGCTGTCTTTGGAAGCGCTTTTTTCGTTAAGTAAGATGCTGAATTCCATCAATTTGCTGGTCTATTCTATCATACTCCTTCCATTTCTGACCATTCTGCCTGTGTCAGTTTCTTTAAGCAATGCCGCCTCAAACGTAATAGCAGATTCGCACTCCGATGGTGACAAAATCCGGGCGATTAATTCCCTAAAGCCTGCATCTTCGCTTTCATGGAATGATATAAACGATTTTGTCTACCAACTGCAAGATATAGACCTTGCTGCTATAGGAGATACAAAATTTGATTTGGCTATCATAGATTATTCTGAAGATGGAAGTGAATCCGGTAGATTTAGCGCAAAGGAAATAGAAACATTGATAAACAGCGCCAGCGGTTCAAAACGGGTACTGGCGTACATGAGCATTGGAGAGGCGGAAAATTACAGATTTTATTGGGAGGAAAACTGGGATGCCGATAATGACGGTCAACCAGATGCAGGCGCTCCGGCATGGCTGGGGCCGTCTAATCCAAATTGGCCTGGAAACTACAAGATAAGATATTGGGAACCTGAATGGCAATCTATCATCTTTGGCACGTCCACGAGCTATCTCGATAAAATCATCGATACAGGTTTTGACGGGGTTTATCTTGATATTATAGATGCCTATGAATATTGGGGACCAGACGGAGAGAGCGGGGAAGACAGAGAAACGGCTGAGCAGGAAATGGTCGATTTCGTTGTTAAAATTTCTGAGTATGCCAAAGGTAAAAATTCGGACTTCGGCATATTTCCGCAAAATGGCGCTGCACTGGGCGCGTATGAAGAATATATTAATGCCGTAACAGGAATCGGACAGGAGGACATTTATTACGGTTATGACGGCGATGGACAAAAAACACCAGGGAATGTTACGAAAGAATTAGAAGGATACCTTGATGTTTTTAAGGATGCAGGGAAACCGGTATTAGCTATAGATTATCCCTTCTCATGTTCTGAAGATGAACCCTGTTTTAACAAGAAAACCAGGAAGAAAATAAATATTGCGTACAGGAAATCAAAGAAAAAGGGATATATCCCCTACTGCACCGTTCGAAACCTGAACTACCTTACCATCAATCCCGGACATCGACCTGAGTAGGATGGGTCTTTATTCCGGCGGATGAGAATAATGTGAACTAAAACCTTATTTCAAAGTTATAAACCCTTTATTCTTTACAAAGACACTGACCGGCTTATTTGTTTCTAAGAATTCGTCCATGAGTGACATGAATTCCACGACAGATTGCACCTCTTTTGTGCCTACTTTTGTAATTAAATCACCTGGCTTTATGCCGGCGCGCCCGGCGGGGCTGTCCGCCTCAACGTCGACAACCAGAACCCCCTTCTCGCCTTCAAAACCGAGTGATTTTGCGATATCTTGATTCAGATCGTTGACCACCAGTCCCAGAGAGAATTTTGTCGGTTCATCCATCTTTCGAATAGCCAAATAAGTCTTGCCGGCAAGGTCTTCGGGTTGTTTTTCCACAAAGACATCCAGCGCACTTTCTACTCCGTCCCGCAGGACTTTCACGACGATCCTTGTATCGACCTTTGCATGCCGGATGGCATGCTGGAGATCCGTTGTATTTCCAATCTTTTTTCCGCCTATCTCAGAAATGACATCACCGGGGCGGATGCCGGCCTTTGACGCAGGCGTATCGCTCCACACCTCCAAAACAAATGCGCCCATTTCTAAGGGCAGGCCAAAACGGGAAATAATTTCTTTTTTATCTTTGAGGCCAAGCGATGCGGCCAACTCATCGTTAATATCGTGTGTTCCCACACCCAAATATCCCCTTACAACTGCTCCTGTCGCCATGATGTTTTCAGCAGTTTCTTTTGCAATAGCGGCGGAAATCGCAAATCCTACACCCTGAAAACCGCCTGAACGAGTTGCAATGGCGGTATTCACACCAATGACCTCGCCCCTGAGATTGACAAGCGGGCCTCCGCTGTTTCCAGGGTTGATGGCGGCATCCGTTTGGAAAAAATCCTCATAAATAAAGGGAAGTACGAACGGAATGACATGCGTTCTCCCTTTTGCGCTGATAATGCCGGTAGAAACTGTTTGCTGGTACCCAAAAGGACTACCGATGGCAATAACCCAATCGCCCACCTGCACTGCTTCTGAATCGCCAAATTCGGCGGGCAAGAAATTCTCTCCTTCTATCTTGATGACTGCAAGGTCTGTATTCGGGTCTACGCCAACAATCTTGACATACTTGTATTGTTCACCATTATACGTAACCACCGTGATTTCATCTTCAGAAAAACCGCTGATAACGTGGTTGTTGGTTAAAATATAGCCGCGTTCATCAATGATAATACCAGAACCCAGTCCCTTTTTGGGTGTATTTTCGGGAGGATGATCGCGTTTTGGCTGAAAATCTTGATAGGGTGGCGACGGCTCTGCTCCCGTGCTGCTTTTTAAAGATTCCTTCTTTTCAGTACTTAAACTGACAACTGAAGGGCTGACGAGTTGTGAAACTTTTCGAAATGTTTCTAAAAGCGGTTTGGTTATTTTTTCGAGTTCAATGAGTTCTTGCTTTAATTTGTCGACCCCGGCATCCCGGCCTGCAAAAGTAGGGTAGTTATACAGGAAGGACAGGGAAGTTGCTATCAATGACAAAATTAATAGTTTTACGCATTTCATTTTTTATCTGTAGGGGTTTTCAGTTTGTAAACCAGGTATCCACTACCTGCAAATATAAATACATCTAAGAAAAATGTTAAGATAACTACCTTTTTCGCTAATTGGGGATCGTTCGTCCTGTGGACTTTTGCAATTGCATTAAAGGTAATATATACAATTAAAATATATGCAAAACATACCCCTATAATCAAGGGTATTTTTCTTGAAGTTTTCATTCATTAACAGCGCAGTTAAATTATATTTTCAGATAGTGATGTTTGGAAGCAGACTTAAGGAGTTGCTGGAGATGCTGTCTTCTCTTTTACCTCCTCTTTTATACCCAACTTCATCGTTTCCAGCCGATTAGATAACTCAATTTCAGCCTTCTGGATATCATCTATTCGTTTCTTAAAGTCTTCTTCCGTAGTTTTATAATTGGCCTTAAGACCGCAAACGTGTTCGTCTAAATTTTTAATTACTGTTTCTATTTCTTTGATCTTTTGCTGGATATCGTTAGTGCAGTTCTTGATGTCATCCATGTCATTATGGAGCCCATTCCCATCATTTACAATCAGAAAAATAGACCTGGATAAATCATCCAGCCGTTTTTCTAATGTTTGCGTTGTTTTAGAAATTTCGGATACCCTGCGATCTGTAACCGTCAACCTTTCATTTGAAGTAGTGCTACACCCGAACAAAAATATCGGTAACAGCAAGATACAATAGTAGGTTACAAAATTTTTTTTCATTTTATAATGTGTAATTATAATTCAATTATATACAAACACAAAAAAATTTATTATAAACTGGAACTTTTTTTGAATTAAATATGTTTTTACTATCAAATTGTTCTCCTTTTTTAAGCAAGCTGACTTTCGCTTTCCTCCTTTTCTACGAAAGTCGGCTTGCTGTTTTTATAGGTAGGTATCTAAAAAGGAACCCAACGGCTTTCTGCGCTTTCTTTTTTCTATATCCAAGGGATCGGTAATTCCCGTAGTTTGAATATTCTTTGCATTCTCTCCCAGTGTAACGTTTTTGACTGTCTGTGCAAAAACCTCACTTTTTTTCTGTATCCTCTCTGCGGTCTGTGAGTGGATACTTTTAAATACATTTTTAATATCATCCGTGCGGTTATTCATCACATCGTTTTTAAAATCAAGGCCGGGGGTTTCTTTGTTGTTTGTTTGTGTGGATAATTTTTTAATTTGCTCAAGAAGTTTTGATGCTGCTGGAGTTACGCCATTTACCATATCCCTTCCTCCTAAAATGATTTGATAAACCCATATATTCGTAATCTTTGATTAACTCAAGCGATTTTTGTACCTAAATTTGATCCAATTACTTAAAAAAATGTACATTTTTGAATAAACGTATCAAACACTGTCGCATCAATGCGAATCATAAAAATGTTTATTATTTGAGCAGCAGGTACTATTCACACAAGTATAGTGAAACTCAAGTATTACGATATTTTTTACCAAATTTTTAAATAGCTCTTATTATACATTGAAGGGATGTGTAAAATGGTTTTTATCTTGTTGTGTTATGAATAGAAGTTTAAAACTGTTAAATAGCGATATAGTAATTGACTACAACTCACGAGAATTTACACGAGTCTGTTGTGAAATTCAACTTGATTGTGAGTATTTAATTTTGTCAAATTGTATTTTTGTGTACTAATTGGTATATTTTTTTTATAAAATATTGCACTAAGGAACAAATCTTGCTCAATTTTTCATCAAAACATAAAATTAACTCGTTATAAAAGGGGGCGAAAGGATTCGACCGGATAGTTTGAGGTATAGGTGGCGTATTGAGGTTGTCAGGCGGCCTCATTAAAAACCTGGCAAAATGATTTAAATGCCGAATATCCAATGGCAATGGCTGCTTAATTAACAGCCACGTTTCATTAGTCTTACCTGCGAGGTTAATGAAACGACGATTAGCAGGTTAGTTCTGTTCTTCTGCCCGGTGGGAACTGAATGAACTATCAACTGAGCTGGTCTATGGAAACCCTGTCTGTTGGGGTTCCGGATGACGAGACTTAAAAAACCGACTATATACGTAGAAGCCTATGCTGAAATGTCTAGGGACGCGGGTTCAATTCCCGCCGCCTCCACCATTTCGAGATTATTTTTCAAATGCGAACTCTTGTGTTTTTACCTAAAAAATTTGTCAGGTATTCATCTGATAAATCAGTGATTTAGCCATCTCAATGGCTTCTTCTTTCGTTTTCAGGTTGCCTTCGAGTTGTTCATCCTCAATTTTCGTCAGAATATCTTTAAATACAGGACCTGGTTTTAATCCCATGGCGATGAGGTCGTGGCCGGTAATAAGGGGCTTAGGTTTGACCTCTTCGTGACTCAGTTTACTGAACATCTCCTGGCAGTAGTGGTAGTCCGATAGATCGCCACTGCTGGCAAGAGCGTCGATTCTGCACAACTCCGCCAGTTCCGGATAACCCTCCTCTGCTAACAGTCTTTTCAGTTTGCTCAGCCGCATCTTTTGGGCATCCTTAAAATACAGGTGCTTTAAAACAAGCCAGACAATACGATCCTTTTCGGCATTGGATGTTTTTAACCGATCGCAGATTTTTGCTGTCATGTCAGCGCCCACCTTTTCATGCAGATTGAACCGGATTCGGTCTGACTCCTCAAAAGTAACGGTCTTTCCGATGTCATGGAGGATCACTCCCATTGCCAGCGTCCATGTCGGTCTTTCCATCCCCTGTTCAGGAACAGGGGTAAGCTTGGATAGACACAAAAGGGTATGCACAAAGACATCGCCCTCAGGGTGAAAGTTTTCAGGCTGTCGTACGCCTTTCATGCTTGATACTTCTGGTAGTATTTCTTGCAAAAGACAAAGTTCATCCAGGAGTTTAATGCCAATATGCGGGTTCGGACCCGTTAATATCTTTTCCAGTTCTTCCCGTATACGTTCGGCGCTGACCACATGAATATTCTTGGCAAGCTGAATAATCGCACGCCTTGTATCATCATGGATGGGGAAATTAAAACGGCATGCAAAGCGGGCTGCCCGTATCATGCGCAGTTTATCCTCTGTGAACCGTTCGACGGGGTTTCCTATTGTGCGGATAATACCTCTAGAAATGTCGGCCTGTCCGTCCACAAAATCTAATATTTCATTCTTTACGGGATCGTAAAGCAGGCCATTGATGGTGAAATCCCGCCGTTTTACATCTGCTTCTGGGGTGCTGAAGGCTACGTAATCAGGATGACGCCCATCAGTGTAAGAGCCTTCCGTACGAAAGGTAGCCACCTCGAAGTTGTGACCCTCTTTGACGACAATAACCACGCCAAACTGCACGCCTACCGGAATAGTCCTCTCAAAGAGTTTCATAATATCCTCAGGAAGGGCGCTGGTGGCGATATCATAATCTTCAGATTCCTTCCCCATAATCATATCGCGCACACACCCGCCGGCAAAGAATGCCTTATAGCCGTGTTCTTGCAGGGTTTTTACGATTTCCAGGGCGTTTTGTTTGACAGTCATTCTTTTCTCTTACCTTTTCGGTCTTAGAATGTTCCATCTTTCAGTGCTTGATCTGCAGGAGCGGAAGAAGAATTTCCCGCCAGTCTTCGACTGCGCCGTTAACACCACCAATTTCAAGCCCATCCATGTCGTAGTAGATTTCTATCTTCTCATCACAGCATCCGCATTTGAGCAGATATCGTGGAGATTTCCTGCCTGTGCCTTTCCTGTGGTACACCCGAATCTGAGGATGCCCGAATCTGGAACCATTGTAGAATTTGTTCTTTCGCTTCAGGATTGTTGCCATAATTTCACCCTCTTTTTTTAATGTGTTCCGGGCATACTGCATCAACTCTTTTTTTCTTTTAGAAAGGTTTTTTACCGGAACCCATTCACCTTTTTCAAAACTATCAAGGATTTGTTTTTCTTCTTCCGACAATTTAGTTTTCATTGTTTTCCTTGCTAATGACGGAATTAAGCGGCAACCGTGGACGGCGCGCAGAGAGCGGCCGCATGCGTTCACACTCATATTAGCGCCAGCAAGGCGGACGACCTGCAAAGAGTTACAACTCTCATCGTATTAATTTGACTCATTTGTCAAACAAAATAGTGTCTGTACTTATTTGTGTCCCATGCTCTTGTTAGGCTGCCTTCCGAATTCGCAGCATTTCATTCCCGCCCCGCTGCAACTCATAACCCACCTTTTCCACACTTACTACAAAACCTTCGGACGTAAGTTCCTCAATAAGTGGTTGCACGTAAGGAGACTCCCTCAACATCAGCGTCAGTAGCGGAAAAATACGAACCTCCGAGGCCACACGGAACATTTCTCAAACTGACGTTCGATGAAACTCATACGTAAAATGATCCGAGTACAGAAACAAGAAGTGAGAACATAGAGCAAGCTGGTATTGGCTATCGTCAAACTCTAAAGTCGGTAGCTCCCCTACAACATAGCGCCCTTGGTTTTTCCCATTTTCATAGTCGGCCACAAATCGGCGTAACACATTTAGCCGATTTTCCTTCAAGTGTTCTGGCGATTTGTGATAAGACCAGATCCAATCGTTTGGGGTGGATTTCACCTGAGCAATGATGTTGTCAACAACCGAATAGAATCGCTTTTCGATTTCTTCGGCGCGAAAAACATACAGCGGATCAACGGAAATCACTGATTTTCCCTGGGCAAACATCTCAGCGTTAAAACTTGCCGGGCCGTCGCCGACACCAATAATCTTCTTGTTAATATCTTCATCAGAGAGCAGGAACATTTTCTCGTATTCGTGCATTGACCGACCAAACGGAACGACGTTTTCTAGTTTCATTGCCATGCAACAAACATTCTTGATTGTTTAACATTCTTTTTTATCTTTATTCTACACTTATCAGCATATTTTCGGATAGCATAGCGGTCGTCAAAGGGAATTGCCCGCCAAAACCACAGGAATTTATACAATAGTAACGTATTAAATAAGTTTACTTTAAACATCATTGCGGGCGACAGTGAAGCAATCCCTGTTTTGAGATTGCTTCGTCGTTCCTCCTCGCAATGACAACCCTCTTTTAACATTTACTAAGCATCCTTACTTATCTCCCCCTTAACAGGCCAAGATGCGGCTCTTTGAAGGAATAGAGGCTGTGGACGGTGCCTTCCGCCTGGGCAGATGGTGAGCGCATTTCAAAGCGGAGCGTACCATCATATATTCCCTTATGAAGTTCCTGAATGCTTTTACATCCAAGCTCCTGCAATGAATGGAGCAGGCTCTGCATGAGATATTGGACAAGATGGATGACCGAGCCTTTATCCACGACCGTACCGGTAACACCCTGCGCAACTTTTATCCGGTCTTCAACAGAGAGGTATCTCTTTCCTCCGCCTTTTTCCATGGCCTCATGGGATGCCATACCTCTGTATTTTTTAACGCGTACGCCGCCTTCGTAAAAATATTCGCCCGGAGACTCACTGGTGCCGGCAAGTAAACCGCCCATCATAACGGTGCTGGCGCCCAGAGATAATGCCTTTACAATATGTCCAATATGGGCTATGCCGCCATCTGCCATGACGGGGATATTTGCGTATTCTTTAGAGAACTTTGCCGTATGATACACCGCAGAGCCTTGCGCCCTCCCAACAGAAAGGGTGTCTTGTGTGATACAGATCGAACCACTCCCCATCCCGATGCGAAGGGCATCAGCGCCCGCATCAATCAATGATTTGCACTGTTTGGCGGTAACGACATTCCCTCCCATTACCTCAAGGTGCGGGTACGTTTTCTTGATATATTTGATTGTATTGATCTGGAATACAGAATCACCCTGGGACGAATCGATCACGATAACGTCCACCCCTGCCTTTACCAGTTCTGCCAGGCGTTCCTTGTCTTCTTCCCGTGTAGAAAGCGCAGCGCCCACAAGCAGTTGTTTATCCTTGTTTTTAGAGGCAAATGGGAAGTCCTCATTCTTCAGCAGATCGGTGCGACTCATGAGAGATACGAGACGGCCCTGTTTGTCAACAAGCGGAAGTTTCCCCTTTTTGCTTTCCTTGAGTATCTTATTCCCTTCTGCCAGAGAAATTCCGGCTGGCGCTGTAATCAACCGGGTGGTCATCACCTCTTTTAATAATTTGGTTCGGTCTTCCTCAAAATCAATGTCTCTCTTTGTCACAATTCCCACAAGTTTAGAGGTTAACGTACCATCCTCGGTAATGGGAATACCTGAAAAACCATACGTTTCTTTGAAAATATCGACGTCACGAATAGTATGGTTTGGGCTGAGCACTACAGGCTCGGTGATAAATCCATTTTCGAATCTTTTGACACGGCGCACCTCTTTCACCTGTTCCTCAATGGTGTTATTGTAATGGATAATGCCGATACCACCCAGCAGCGCCATACAGATCGCCATCTTGGCTTCAGTCACAGTATCCATAGGTGAACTGACCAGTGGTCTTTTGATCTTTATATTACGGGTAAGGTTGGTTTCTAGGGTGATTGCATCAAGCGCAAAATCGATGTGGCCTGGCAGCAGGATAAAATCATTATAAGTGATCCCCCCTTGGCCTTCAAAAAACGTCTTCGCATCCAGTCCGTTGGGTGACATAACTTTTTATTACCTCCGATAGTTATTTATAAATTTCGTGCTTCCCAATATCATGGTAAATTACTGTTTCTTTATCTATTAAAAGCAAATTATAACATCATATAGGGATCAACATCAACTATTGCTTGCACACTTTTTGACGGTTTTAGCATGTCTGATATTCCTTGAAGGGCATCGTGGATACTATTGTGATTCTGAGCCCTTAATAAGAGATGCCATCGGAACATGTCATTAATTTTCATCACGGGCGCTGGCGACGGTCCGAGTATTTCCAGTTGGTTTCCGATTGTTTTTGCAATCTCTTTCAGCTTTTCAGTAACGATGGAAGATTTTTCCTTTGCTTTGTCTTCCGTTCGACTGCGAAAAACAATTCTGGCCAATTTACCAAAAGGAGGATAATTCAGTTGTTTTCTATATTCCAGTTCCTTTTTTGCAAATCCTTCATAATCATGGGCTGCTGCATACGTGATGCTGTAATGTCTGGGGTTGAACGATTGTACAACTACCCTGCCCCCCTTTGACCCTCTGCCCGTGCGCCCTGCAACCTGTGAGATGAGCTGGAATGTGCGTTCGCTTGCACGGAAATCTGGCAGGTTAAGTATCGTATCCGCTGAGATTACACCCACCAGGGTAACGTTGGGAAAATCCAGCCCTTTTGCAATCATTTGTGTGCCAAGCAATATCTGAACGTCCCCACGCTCGAATGCGGTCAGCGCCTTTTCGTGTGCGTTGCGTGCACGCATGGTATCACTGTCCATCCGGAGAATTTTATATTGAGGAAACTTGGCAATAATTTCGTCCTCAATTTTTTCGGTGCCAAACCCGCGATAGTTAATATTACCTGTCATGCAGTCCGGACACGACTCCAGTGGTGGGGCTTCCGCATGACAATAATGGCACAAGGCTGTATTTAATTTTTTGTGAAAGGTCATGGGAATGTCACATTTCCGGCATTTTAATACGAATCCGCAGCGTTTGCAGTGAAGGTACGGTGCAAATCCTCTCCGGTTTAAAAACAGGATCACCTGCTCATTCCGTGAAAGCGCCTGATTCATGTAATATCCCAGCCGTTGAGAAATAATGTGGTGTCCTCTTCGTTTGCGAACTTCTTCGCTCATATCTACAATCTCGATTGGAGGAAGCTGTTGATTGCCGATTCTTCTGGAAAGGACGATCTTTTCGTAGTTTCCAAGCGTTGCATGGTAATACGTTTCGAGGGAGGGGGTCGCCGTGCCCAATATAACCATGGCGTTTTCATAGGTTGCCCTCAGGATTGCGACATCCCTTGCATTGTAACGCGGGTTGTTTTCCTGTTTATAGGTGTTCTCATGTTCCTCGTCAATAATGACCAACCCGACGTTTTTTAACGGTGCAAATATGGATGACCGCGCGCCAATGACGATGTCTACCTTGTTTTCCTTAATATCAATCCACTGCGAATAGTGGAATGTACCCTGGAGGTGACTGTGCAGTATGGCCACATTGTTAAATCTTGCCTTTATGCGTTGAATAGTCTGTGAAGTGAGAGATATTTCCGGGACAAGGAATATAGCCTTGCGGCCTTGCTCAAGCACTTTTGCAATTGATTGAAGATAGACCTCTGTTTTCCCGCTGCCGGTAATACCGTGAAGTAAGATAACGCCATGCTTGTGTGTAACATCGCACGGTAAAGCATCGTTTTTCCCATCAGATATGTTTATCTCCCTTCCCTCTCCTTCATGTAAAAGACCTCCCCCTTCCCCTCCTTGCGAAGGAGGGGATTGAGGGGTGGTTAAGGCGGGAGTAATCCAGTTACTAGTATAGAGTGCAATGAGTTTTTTGTTAATAACATCAAAGGCATTTTGCTGCTCTCCGGTAAAAGTTAAATGTTGTTGCAATGGACCAAAATCACAAGATGTATCAACATCGTGCTGTGGTTTTTTTTGTATGGCAAGAAATCCCTTCCTTTCAAGCTGGCGAAGTCCGGGCATCTTGCAACCACTGATCTGTATGAGTTCATTTGCGCCTATTTCCCGGAAATTTTCACTGAAAAATTCAAGCACCTTCGCCTGTTTTGGCGCACGTGTTTTTAATTGCGAGAGGGTTTGCTGGTCAAGTTGTGTCAGGGCATCGCAAGGCGTAACAAAGAGCGCCTCCTTTTCCTTTACGCTTCTGCGCGCAACGGGTGGAATCACGGCGTTAATCGCCTCTCCCCAGCCGCAGTAGTAATGGGATGATAGCCACTTCGTAATCCTGAGCATCACATCGTCGGCCAGCGGTGTCTTGTCAATGACATTTA
>VGXX01000007.1 GCA_016873155.1 Planctomycetota bacterium
TGCTATCGGAATACGGAGTGGACTTTGGCCAGGGATACTATATTGGCAAACCATTTGTTTTTTCAGAAAAACCCAGCAAAAGCAAAGACTAAGCCAAACTTCATCCGGTGACAACTTGAAATTTATTATTAAAATCTTGCAAAACATTATGGTAAATCGGGGTTTTCTGGATCCCAAATCAACGCCCGTCCTGCCTGCCTGTTTGGCCAGCCTTCGTTTGTCGTCCCGTCCGAATTACCATTTTGTATCCGTTCTACGTGGCCGTCAATAAAGAGAATATTCGCAGCTTTTGAGTGTCTTTGCGCGACACTTCCATACGAACCTTCATAATTGTCTGCTACGCCTGTGTTGTTGATACGACCGTCAAACAGTAGCACCGTCCTCGTAGTCTCTCCAATGGTTTCTATAGACCGTTGACACTCAGATGCCGGCAAGAGATTTTGATTCATTTTTATTGTGCGTGTTGTATCTTGTTTTGAGAGAGGCACCGTTTTGAAGATGGGATCTTGTTTTATAAGTAAAAGCCTCTCCTCCTGTGAGATTTCATCCCTTTCGCCGGGAAGTTGCAATGTTGTAAGATAGTTGTCAACGGCCTTAAACCATACCTCTGCTGTACAGATTTTCGTCCCGTCTTTGCTTGTACCGCTATTATTGGGACAAGGGAGTAATCCGTTGTTATCATTTGTATACTGCTCAAATGCGAGAAATAGTTGCCTGAGATTATTAACACAAATAATTTGCTGCGCTTTTTGTTTGGCTGCGAAAATCGCTGGAATTACGATACAAACCAGGATTGCAACAATGATAACAATTATCAATAACTCAATAACTGTGAACCCTCGATTTTTAACGGTTGCGTCCATAGTTTTACAGGTTTAGAAAGGGATTTTTGTTAAATATATTTATATTCGGCATGTTGAATGCCAATAATTCTTGTCTAGAAAAGATAAACTTTAAATACTAACTGCGTTTGATACTTACAAATTTTTTTCTCAACAAAACGATTGTAGTAGGAAGTTAATAATAATAACCTTATAAACGAAAAAGGTGTTTTTGAGGTACATAAATGTAAAGATACTGATAAAGGACGCTGTTAAGTATTCAAAAATTAATAATTTCTTATTATTAAAAAATATTTGACTTTTTATGGTGTAATGTTAAAATTACTAAGTGTTTTTGGTTTAATCAGATACGAACAATTCTATGAAATGCGGAAGTGGCGGAATCGGCAGACGCGCTAGTTTGAGGGGCTAGTCCCGCTGATACCGGGGTGGGGGTTCAAATCCCCCCTTCCGCACCACTCTGTTTCGCCCTGCCTGAAGTATAAAAGCGTATGTTTTATGAGCTATTTTAGTTGTACTTCCTTATAATGCATGACATAAATAAAATTATGGTTGTATACTAAATAATTTACCCATTAATGGGAGATTTATTGATGAACAAATGCGTCTATGCATCACTTCTTGTTATTTGTGTAATTGGTTGTAAAGAAACCCAGATAAAGCAGTCTGATTTCATGCCATTTAAAAAACCAGTAACACTTTCTACGACAACCGAGGCGTTAGAGAAGAAACCCTGGGAGTATGAAATATCACCTGAAAAAGAGGTTGCAGTAGAGAAAAAGGAGGGTATACCGGATGAGTTTGTATATCCGGCGGAACGCAAAAAACCGGAACCTTCTCTTCACAAACCAGAATATACAGGCGATAAAATCGACATTGCATTAAATTTCGATAATGCAGAAATAAAGGATGTTTTACAGGTCATATTAGGTGAGATTCTTAATGTAAACTATATTTTAGATAAAAGAGTTGGGGGTACTATCAATCTTCATGCCACCGGACAGGTTTATAAAGAAGAACTCCTTTCAATGCTTAATACACTGCTTTATGTATATGATTTTGCAATAATAAAAGATGGCGATCTGTATAGAGTGCTTCCTAAAGCAGAATCAAGGCAGGAAACAAACATCGTTATTTCCGGAGATAAAATTCCTCCCTGGGGTAAAGAGATAATGATTCAAATAGTTCCTCTTCAGTATGAAAACCCAAAGAATTTGAATGCTACCATAAAACCATTTATGACTGGAATTGGAAATATAGTTACCCACGGCGACTCTCCGTATATCATACTCATCGAATCTGCCGCAAACATGGAAAAACTCCTTACCTTGGTAAAAACCTTCGACGTCCCTTTCTTTGCCGGTAAAGCCGTAAAATTTTACGATTTCAAATACGTCGATGCACGAAACATGGCAAAAGACCTTGCCGCCATTGCGCAATCGATGGGCGGAAAGGCCGGCGGTGAGGGCGAATTTAACTTCGTGCCGTTTTCGGATACTAACAAGATGTTGGTTGTTACCAGAGTACCAGAACTTTTACCGAAAATCGATCTTTGGATAAAAAATGTGGATGTTCCTCCATCAGAGTTGGAAGAAGATCTGAAAATATATGTGTATAAAGTGCAACATCAAAAAGCCGAAACGATTGTGCCTGTTCTGACACAGATTTACAATGAAAAAATGGCTGCGCAGCCTAAACCGCTGGGGAAGAAACAGCTTGAGACAATGAAGATCGTTGCCGACGCAAAAACAAATACCATTGTCATTAAGGCATTGCCGAGTGATTATAAAGGTATTAAAGCGATCATTGAGGCTATAGACGCAACTCCTCAACAAGTATTTATCGAAGTGCTGATTTTAGAAGTAGATCTTAAGAGTACTTTGGACTACGGCACAGAGTGGTCATTAAAAATGGGGAGCACAAATCTATTCGGATTGGGAGATCTCAAAAGGACAGCCGAAACACCGGCTATAAAGTTTGAGAAAGGAAATTTTGAAATCCTGATGGATATCCTAGCGACAAATTCTAATACCAAGATATTATCTGCACCGCATATCCTCGTAAGAGACGAACAGCCTGCAAATATACAGGTTGGCAGCGAAGTGCCTATTCTTTCAAGCTCCGGTCAAACAACAGGTACCAATGTCGTATTTGAGCAAGTACAGTATCGTGATACCGGTATCATCCTGACCGTAACTCCTCATATTGGAGAAAATGATTTCGTAACATTAGAAATAAAACAAGAGGTGAGTACTGCCGAAACAACAACTACAGGAGTTAGTACTTCACCGACCTTTAGTACCCGCAAGGCAGGAACGTCTCTTGTAATCAAGAGCGGGCATACCATAAGTCTGGGTGGAATTATCGAACAAAAAAATGAAAAAAGTATTAGCAAGATACCCCTACTAGGGGATATACCTTATTTGGGAAATTTATTTAAAACTACATCCATTGCCAATAAAAGAACAGAGTTGATCATGCTCATAACTCCCTATGTTGCGAACGATGCTGAAGAGGCAGATTCTTTGACCGACGCATTTCAAAAGAAGCTGAAAGAAATTGAACCGTTAATAACCCAAAGGACGAATGAAGTTGAGAAATATTGAAGCTGAGTATAAAAACGGCTTTACTATTTTAGAAGTTATGGTTGCAATGGCAATCATTGGAATTTCTATTGGTATTTTCTTTGGTTTGATCGGGAATTCTTCTAGATTAAGAGGGAAAATTGATGAGCACTCAAAATGGTTGCTTCTTGCAAGAACCAAGACAGAAGAGGCTTTTCTGGGCATACTGGGTAAAAAATATGAGAAATTGAATGAGGAAAAGACCTTTGAAGGCGTTACAAAAGATGGTGTTTCATGGAAAGTATCGCAGGTGGATAAATATAAAGAAGCCAGGAAAAAAATCACTATGGAAGCATTAGAGGAAGATGAAAGCGATATAGAACTTCCACCCAAAGGGACTACGACACTGAGCATACACGTTGAAGGAATAAATATCAACACCGTTTTTTTCGCTGAAGAATCGGAAGAAGATGAAAACGATAGTGAAGAATCGGTTGAAGGAGATGGTGCTGGTAAATATGGGAAGGAAGATGAAGATTAAACGCAACAATGGCTTTACCTTATTTGAATTACTCATAGCCATGTTCATTGGTACAATCTTGATTATGTCAGGAGCTTACGCAATAAGAACAGGTTTGTTCTCGATGGAAAGAGAAGAGGCGTGGTTTAATGATACAACAAAAGAAAAAGCTGCCTTTGATTTTTTCTGGCAACAGGTCTCTTCATTACGCGTTCAAAAGATTCCAAGAAAGGATAACCTCATTGCTGCCGAAGAAAACAAAACGGTCAAAAAAAAGAAAACCAATTATTTTACTGGTGAAAAAGAGTATCTTTCCTTTGTATCCCCTCTTTCTTTTAAAAGACATTATGGACAAGGATTGATAATAACTAATTATAAAGTAAAATTAAACGACAATGGCTTGTGGGATCTAATTTACATGGAAACCAGGGTTACCCCCACAATCCTGGTTAAATTATCCGAAGAATCTGAAAGCACACTAACTACGGATATGGATTACACGATATTTCTTAAGGATTGTGATATGATTTCATTCGCGTATCTTGACACAGTGGAAGAGGAAACCGATAATGAGGGAGAAGTCCAGGTAGTTGCTCAAGATGCCGATGTTATTGAAGGTACGGATTTAAAATGGAAAGAAAAAATAACCGAAAGAATCCCGCGGGCGATAAAGTTGTCGGTCACAAAAAATGGAAAGGCACAAGAGCTTGTATCACCAATCATGGCTATGTACTCATTTTTAGCCTCTGGGCAATAGTAATCTTTGGATTTATTGCAGTAAGTTTTACCCGGAACACCGGAATTGCTATAAAAACAGAAATTACTTCTACGGAACGTGTAAAAAACGTTTATGCAGCACGAGGAGCCTGTATCTACGCGACACAGATGTTATTATTGCCGAAAAAACAGGAAAAGGAAACCAAAGGCGGGAAAATCAAAAAATTGAAAAAGAACAGAGATAAAGATGCAAGGAAAAAAGACAGAATCGGCGATCCCTGGATGCCAAGCAGTGACCCATACTCGGTAGAAATAAGCGATAGAGATTGTAATGTGTTTATAAGCGACGAAAGCGGAAAGATTAATATAAATAAAATAACAGATGAGACGCGGGATAATTTTATTAAATTTCTTACTGCCTATAAGCTAGATGAACATACAGCGGAGATCATAACGGATTCTATCTTGGATTGGCTCGATGAAGATGATTTACATCATGTCAATGGCGCAGAGAAAGACTATTATGCCACATTCCCGGAACCGTATGAGCCAAAGAATGGGCCGTTCGAATCTCTTGAGGAGCTGACTTTAGTTAAAGGAATTACCCCGCAAATATTTGAATTGCTGCGAGATCGCCTGACGATTTACGGATCGGGCAAAATCAACGTCAATTTTGCATCTAAGGAAGTTCTTCTTTATGTGCCTGCAATTACCGAGGAGATAGCCAGGGCAATGATTAAATTTAGAGGGAAGAGAGGAAAAATTGCAAAAATTGGGGATTTAAAAGAAATCTTTAGATACTTTGGCATTATCGGCGCTGATTTTCTAAAGATTATGGAATATTTAACCGTATATGATTCAAATTATATGACAATCAATTCAATTTCTTCGGCAGAAAAAATAAGTAATTCCTATAAAATAGTTGTTTTCAAGGGTGCGGATCATTGTAGAATTATTGCGGCATATCCTGAATAGCATTTAACACATTGCAAGTATGAATAAAATACCGTTCGTTAATTTATTTTCTCAAAGTTCAACGGGCTTGTCCATCAATGGAAATGACCTCATTATAACGGTCGTCAGCAAAAAACTGGTTAAATATTCACACGAAACGCTCAAGATAGAAGATTTTATGCTGAAGGATACCCAGCAATTAAAACATGCACTAATCCAGAAAAGGAATTTTGCGGGAGATACTATTCTTTCCTTGCCGCGGGAACTTGCCATTATCAGAGAAACAACCTGTCCGTACTCGAACCTGAAAGAATTGAAAGAAGCGCTCAGATATCAATTGGATAGTTTCATTCCTTTCAGCAGTGAAGACGTTTATTTTGATATTCATTCATTATCGCAAAGTAGACACGAGACAAAAGTTCTGATTGTTGCTATAAAGAAAACGGAATTGGATACTATTCTATCAAAATTGAAAGTCCTTGAAATTATCCCTTCCCGGGTTATTATTTCACCTTTTGCCTTTCTCCCTATCCTTGAGGAAAGAAAAGGTTCGGTCGCGGTGGTTAGTAAGAACATAAAATATTACAGTTACAATGTATTTGAAAATAACCTTTTGGTTTTATCTTCGGTTGCAAAAACCGAGGTTGAATTAGCTAATCAGGTCAAATCAAGGCGTTCAGATGAAATACTGTTAGCACATGTTACCAATGGATTTTTAACGGACGAATACAAAACCAATTATAAATTGTTAGATGAAAATTCTGAATCGTATGGGGCCGCGCTTTACGGTTTAGCAGAATACCCATGCTATTTGAGCCTTGTTAAATCACATAGAAAGCGACTAAATCCCCAAATTGTATTAATATGTTTCCTTATAGGATTTTTGATATTTTTTTCGTTCCTTATTCCGTACATTCAAAAGATAAATAATCTGGCAATACTAAAAACAGTGAATGCACAGGTTAAATCGATTAAAAAAGACGTTGTAATCGTTGAAAAACTACAAGAACGTATAATCGTGTTAGATGAAGTTGTTAACAAGGCCAACGCAATAAGAGGGAAATACATTCCCAGAATTGATGTGATCCTCGAGTTGGCGAAGACATTACCTAATGACGCATGGGTAAAGGGCATTACAATCGTGGACAATACTTTTGAAATAGAGGGAGATGCAGTATCTTCGACGAATTTGATACCAATTCTAGAAAATTCTTCTCTTTTTTCAGGCGTGGGTTTAACTTCTCCCGTTACAAAAACACAGAGTGGCAGAGAAAAATTTCGAATTAAAGGAAACATCGAAAAATAGGTAATATGGGACGATTCTTAGATCTATTTTATAGACTCAAAATAAGGGAAAGAATACTACTGGTTGTTGCCCTTATTGTTCTTTTGTATATGAGTCTCGACAGGGTTGTGATTACCCCCTTTTTTAAATCAATTAATGAAACGAAAGAGCGGTTAGAGACCCAAAAGAAACTGCTTATGAAATATTATTCGTTTGCAGCCAATAAAAAACAATATGAGAGCAGGCTGGGTGAACTGGAACAATATAATACAAAACTTCAGGAAAAATTCCTGTCAGAAGAAACGGAAGAACTTGCCTCGGCGAAATTGCAGGAAATGATAAATAATCTGGCCACTAAGAATGGATTGGTTGTATCCAGGAGTACGGCCTTAAAAAAAGAGGTAATTAACAAAAAACCATATCTCATTGCCATGTCAATTAATTTCGAAATAAGTGATTTAGACAGCTCTCAAAAACTACAAAATTTTCTCTACGATATAGAATACAATAATGACAAACTACTTTTTATCGATAATTTGCGAATAAAAACCCTGGGTTTAAATGTTATAAAAGGGGCGACTATTTCTTCTACCTTAACGGCAATTGCTTCCATAGGAAAAAAATTATAACGTGCATGAAGTCTATTAACCTTAATTTAAAATCATTACAACCTGTCATGGAAACCTTTGGTAAAAAGGTAAAACAGTGGAAGCACTATTTACCCATAATAAATCTTGCTTTACTGATAGGAATTGCCGGCCTGGCAATTATTTGTGTGTTGTTGGTTTATCATCCTCCGGAAAATATAACAAAACCAGAAAAATATATAGAAGAACCCCTTTTAAAGAAAAAACCACTGGTTCCTCTGTCTGTTGATAACAAAGCGGCAGACTACTATGAACTTATGCTTTCAAATAACCCTTTTTCACCAAACCGTACTGCCTGGAATCCTCCAGAAACAAAAACGGATTCCAAACTTGAAGAAAGCGCCGCGCAAGCATCTGCACAAGCAGCAGAAAATCAACAAAAACCAAAGGGAACCCCCAAAAAGATTACTTTACGAGGCATCATGATTCTTGGAGATACCAGAAAAGCATTAATAGAAAATCCCGATCAAACAAAAAATAAAAACCCCTTTGTTTTTATTGAAGAAGGCGAAGAGATTGCTGAATACAAGGTAAAAAATATTGAACAAGACCAGGTAAAACTTGATTGGTACGGTGAAGAACATATTGTTGTTATGAGATCAAACATTAAAAAATAGCTATTTATGAGCACCTTTAAATATAAGTTATTAACAACTTCCAGTAGCATTATTGAAGGGGAAAAAGAGGCGATCAGTAAATTGGAACTGATTAATGATCTCCGCAAATCCGGCCATGTCATCTTAAATATCTGTCAGGTAGATAAGAATAAAAAATTTGGACTTTTTGTAAATCGCTTAAACAAGAAAGCCGTCTTGCCTTTCACACAAGAATTAGCAACACTGCTCGAAGGCGGCATCCCGATTGATAAAAGCTTGTCCATTCTCTTATCCGGACAGGACAATAACACAATTAAAAATGTTGTTGAAGATTTGTTGAACGGGATAAAATCCGGAAAATCCTTTGCCGAGGCGCTTGCAAATCATGCCAAACTATTCACCAGTGTTTACATTAACATGATACGTGCAGGAGAAGAAGGAGGGGTATTGCCACAGGTGCTGAAAAGGTTGGGATCGTTTCAGGAACGCCTGCAAAAAGTCCGGGGAGAAATTATTTCTGCAATGATCTATCCGCTTCTGTTAAGCAGTACCGGCCTCATGTCGGTAGGCGCTCTCATTGTTTACGTTATCCCTAAGTTTGCTCAGATATTTGAAGGGATGGGAATTTCTCTTCCTTTTTCGACTATGATACTCATGGGTTTAAGTCGGTATTCCATTAGATACGGATGGGTTTCTGTTATTGTAGCCGTGCTTACGTTTTTTTTGTATCGAAAAGCAATGAAGGATAAAAACACTTCAATAAAAATGGACCAAAAAAAATTAAAACTACCACTCATGGGTAACCTTCTATGGAAAATGCAAATATCCAGATTTGCGAGAACGCTCGGCACCTTGCTGGAAAACGGCGTACCTCTGCTTAAATCAATGGATATCGTTAAAGATGTGTTATCCAACCAATATCTTGCTGATATTCTCAACACGGTAAAGACTGACGTAAAAGAAGGGGCAAGTCTCACGCTCTCGCTTGCTCAAAAAGGATTTTTACCGGAAATTGCAGTTCATTTACTAAAGGTGGGTGAAGAAACAGGGAATTTGGATCAAATGCTCCTTAAAGTTGCAGATAATTTTGATGCCGATGTAGAACAGCGAATGAAGCGGTTGGTGACCATGGTAGAGCCTGTACTTATATTGCTCATGGGCGCTGTTATCGGCGTAATTGTAATTTCTATGCTAACGGCAATCCTCAGTGTAAACGATCTACGATTTTAATTTGATTAATGAAAGAATGCTTCCTATCAGTAATAATTCCTGCCTATAACGAGGAAAAAAGGTTATTGCCTACCCTTAGCAAGATTTATGCGTATCTTTCCACAAAAAACTTTCCGTATGAAATCATTGTAGTGGATGATGGTTCCACGGATAATACATTACCCATGATAAAGAATTTTGCGAGTTCAAACAAACACATTGCTATTTTGATAAATGAACAGAACAGTGGAAAAGGTTTTTCGGTGCGAAAAGGCATGTTGTCCGCACGTGGTGAATACGCTTTCTTTACCGATGCAGACCTTTCTACCCCCATTGAGGAAATAGAAAAGTGTCTGCCGTATCTTATAAATGGTTATGATGTGGTTATCGGATCGAGAAGTATGCCCGGCTCAGATATTCTTGTTCATCAACCCTGGTACAGGGAAAAGATGGGGAAGATATTTAACTTCATGGTAAATATGGTATTGCTGAAAGGGATTATCGACACGCAGTGCGGGTTTAAAGGATTTAAACGAGAGGCCGTCAAATCTGTCTTTAGCAGGTGTAAAATCGATGGATTTTCATTTGATGTGGAGGCCCTTTATTTATCGAGAAAGTATAATTTCAAGATCAAGGAAATTCCTATTCGCTGGGAAAATTCTACATTAAGCAAGGTCAGTCCTATAAAACACTCCCTTCAAATGTTCAAAGACCTGATAGGAATAAAGATTAAAGATTTAAAAGGCGACTATAGATGATGTCATTTTTTATGAAATAAAACCTGAACTGGAACAAGGGACTCGCTTCTACCAGGCGGTGTCCATAAAAATTCCATAACGGCGCCTCCCCCGCCATCGAAATATTTCACCCGAAGATGGTGGAAACCCTCATCAAGTGCCGCAACACCGGAAATGTGTCTCATAGCATGAAGGTCATCATTGTCGACGACCAGTTTCCCATTAATATAAACTACTGAACCATCATCCGATTTTGTTGCAAATTGATAGACTCCCTTTTGTGCTATGGACAGATATCCTTCCCACTCGATGCCAAAAGGAGACCTGTAGGGTTTTTGTGTTTCGTCGTTATAGGTAAAGGCAATGGCATTATTTTCCACCCTGGATAAAAAAGGCGTTCCGGTACATTCAATATTATCGTAATATTTTCCTGTCAAGCCCGACGCCAGTTCATCTTTTGAGACTTTGGTAATTGGCAGATTCGCCGCCTTTGATGTGGTTTCTTCACCATATACGGCGTTATACAGACCTTCCTGTATATAAGCTGTGAGCCATACACCAGGCCGTAACACAAACCGCTCTTTCTTGTAGTTTCCCTTTAATTTTTCCTTTAGTTTGCTTTCTCCACTCTTATCAACCAGGATAACAGGAGCGTTGGGATTATCAATAACGTGACCCCAGAACCTTGCATTTTTATACTCCCTGAAATACCAGGGTAACGGCCAATATTCTTTAGAAACTACATTGATGACCATATTCTTCCCACAAGAGTTTGAGAGTGATTTCATTCTGTCTAGTAAATTATAAACACCTCGTTTGGTCTGAACATAAACAAGTTCGTACCGTTCATCGTCGTAATTTTTAAAATTTAACAAAACGGACTGATAACAAAAAAAACCAAAAATGATCACGTATATTGTATAAAAGATAGCGTAATGCCATCTTTTTTTTATTATTCCAAATATGCCATTTACAAAAATACCCGCCAGGATGGTAAACGGGAGTATGATGTTCAGAATTAGCCACGGTGTTTTATATGGCACCAAAGAATAGATGATGTAGATGAGGATTGCCCACAATGATACGAAGAGAGTAAATTTGTTCCCGCGTCTGAATGCATAATAAAATCCGGCGATCCCAAGAACCAGAATAGGGAGTTCAAATTTATACAGCACTTTAAAATAATAAATAAAGGGCTTGGCATGGCCGCCGGTATGTACGCCGGTTTTTGACCATATTTTAAGTGTGGTCAAAATACCCTTAATGCCCGCATAATACGTAAAGAATGACGAGTAAAACAAAAAATTGATAAGCAAAAATACACCGATACTAATACCTATGACATATTTGTATTTCTTACAATCAACGGTAAATGTGGCAAAGACATCTTTAAAATGCCGGAATCTGGCGCCTTTAGGGAAGAAGACTATTTCATAACCATACGCAATAGCTAAAGACAATGCATAAACGGCAAAGGTCATTATATAAGTTTCTTTTATGGTAATGATAAAGGCAAGGCTTGCAGCAGCGAAGAATATGTACCTCGATTTCCTTGTTTCAGAGTAAAGAAAAAATGAAACAACGACTGCGAGAGAAAAGAAGATTAAATAGGTTTCGTGAATGGTATCTCTCGAAAAAAAAGAATTTGCCGGAGAAACGGCGATAAGTAATCCCGTTGTGAGTAAACCCATTTTGCCGATTCTTTTCCGTAAAGGATACAACAACGCAACAGCCATAATGCCGAACAGTATCGGCATAAGCCGGAATGAAAAATCCGAGATACCGAGAATGTAAAAAGGAATTAATCCAATGTAATAAAGAAACGGTCCGTGATAGTTGGAGGGGTCGTAGTGGTAATAATTATTATTATATAAATTCAACAAGAAAAAACTATTTACCCCCTCGTCCGAATGAAGAGGCCTGAGATCAATGTCCCAGAAACGGATCAATGATGCAATGAAGATGGGAAGAAAAAATGCTGTTAACAACAATACTCTATCTTTTCGTTGGTCATACATAATCTATATCCTTACTAAGCTCAAAGCTCAAAGCTGAAAGGTTAAAGGTTTTCAGTTCCTATGGAAATTGAATTTATAAGCCCCTTTACCATTGATGCAATTTCTTTAGCATCTTCTTCTATAGCAACGGCAATAAATAACTTGACACAATATCATTGAAAATGCTATTCTTTGTTACATGAGACCACGAACAATAACA
This sequence comes from Planctomycetota bacterium, assembly GCA_016873155.1. GTDB lineage: Bacteria > Planctomycetota > Brocadiia > Brocadiales > Brocadiaceae > Wunengus. The sequence continues at coordinate 12,289 of VGXX01000007.1, forward strand.
AACAAAAACATTACTCGTGAAGTTTTATTAATGATGGCAGATAAAATTGAAGGGGCGTGGATTGGAATAAGAATAGCTGGATTATTACTCATATTATCTGGTTGGAAGTCCACGGCAGTAGCAAGATTATTCAATCTTTCCCGCCCTTCTGTAATAAGCTGGATAAAAAAAGTAAATGAAGAAGGAGTAACAAGTATTGAGGATAAACCTCGTCCTGGTCGTCCGAGCAAACTGAACGAAAAGGTGGTTGGTGTTTTAGAAAAGGCATTAAGCAAGAGTCCTGAAGAATATAAATTAAGCCGTTTTCGCTGGGATAGTGTCGTAATAGTTGAATTCATAAAAAAGAAGTTTAACATTTCACTGCAGCCTCGTCAAGCCCGTAACTGGCTTAAAAAGTTAGGATATGTTAGGAAACGACCTATCCATAGCTATGTTCAAGCTTCTGATAAAGGCATAAAAGCGTTTCGGCAGAGTTTGAAAAAAAAATCTTAAAAATCAAGAACGGATTAAAGGCTATTATTGTTTTTATGGACGAAGCCGGATTTTCTTTGCATCCAAAGTTAGGCTTGGTTTGGGCAAAAAAGGGTTCAAAACCAAAGGTACCTACTGCCAGTCGCCACCAGAGGTTGAACTTGGCTGGTTGGGTTGCTCCTTGGGTTGGCTGGCATGGTTTAATGCGGATAGATAAAGGAAATACAGATGCTTTTTTGTTATTTTTGAAATATTTGCATAATCGTTTGAAAGGGTTCACCGTTTACCTTTATGTTGATGGTCCCTATTGGCACAAGGGAGAAAGGGTGAGAGAGGCACTGAAAAAGCATTCAAATATTCACTTGGAATATTTACCACCCTATCATCCCGAATTAAATCCTCAGGAACGTATCTGGCGTCTTCTCCGGTATGAAGTGACGACAAATCGGTATTTTCCCGACATAGACGCAATTGAGACAGCAGTCAGAAAAAAACAACGTCAAATTAAAAGCAATAAGATTCGCTCAACATGTAATGTTAATTAATGCCGTTGCTATAGTTGTGAATATTTATCAGTTGAAATCCATTTTTTTCTTCGAAAGATTTCCAATAGAGTCATTGTTTCATATAATGAACCTCTGGCAATATATGAGAAATATATAAATTCTTTTTTAGAATAACGTCCTTTTCCTTCAGCTAAATTCATAGAAATGGATGTTGAAGAAGCCTCAATTTGTTCAAACAATCTATAATGTTTCCTGTCTGTTTCAAAATTTTTAACAAGTTCGATAACTTTTACTGCAAAATCAACTGCCATATTCCATACTTTAAATCCTCATATCCAAACTTCATATTATATTTCTCCTTTCAGCCTTTTATCTTTGAGCTTTTAACTTTCAGCTTTGAGCTTTCAGCGAGATATTGATTTTTTATCTACTTAAGTTAGTAACCGGTATCTTCCCTTCAACACCACCAGGTGGTACCCATGTCAGGTTTATAACCGCCCCGCCTCCGGCATCAAAATATTTGATCAGTATGTTGTGTTTGCCGGCTTCTAAGGCAACCATACCTGCCACAGATTTTATCGCATGGTTGCCGCCGTTGTCTATCACCAAAATATCGTCTATGTAAAGCCAGGAGCCGTCATCTGAGGTCAATTTGAATGTGTATTTACCGGGTGTATTAATCTCGATATGACCTCTCCATATAGCGCTAAAAGGACTAGATACTGGTTTTTCGTTTTCGCTGGAATAATCGAATTTAATACGTGCATCAACTTCTTCATATACTGGTTCACCTGCCCAGTTCATATTATTGTAATAACATACTGTTAATCCGTACTTTTGATCGCCTGGTTTTTGTCTATTATCTGACCGGGAGGATACATTTGATAACACAGGAGTCAGGTTCTTTTTGTTAAGATCATAAATATTATAATTTTCTGTGGTAATAATGCATGCATAATTCGTATCAAAAAATTTCTTGTTTACACCGATACGCTTTTCGTGCGGACCTACCGTAGCGTAGAAAGGTTTATATTTATCAATTAATGAAATTGCCTCAGGTTTACCTTTTAGCATCTTTTGGACGTCTTCTTCACGTCTATTGGCGTCGCAATAACCGTGGCTCCATATATGCGCCGGATAGCCTATTAAAGTCTTTCTGCCGGACAAAAAGACGGGATGGTTAAATATCGGTGCAGTTAAAAAAATTGCATCGGGAGGAGTTTCAATAGAAATGCGTTTGGCAAGCTTTACTTCTTCTGCACTAAATTCTTTCCATCCTGAAATGGGCGCTATGGCATATTTAAAAACATCAATTCCTCCTGCAATTGTTATAACAAACATAATAATGAAAAAGCCTGCCCGTGAGAGAATCCTGAAACACTTGTTTTCATACAAGTAAGTGAGTGAGAGTGCCGCCATGGGTGTTGTGCCGAGGAACCAATAGATCAATATTTTTATATTGTCCCAGTTCCACGGCGCAAAAAGCACAATATTGGGTAACAGAAAAAGCATCAAGAATGGTAAAGAATAAAATCCAAGACATGTAGGGGCACGGCGCTCCGTGCCCCTACGATAAACAAATATTGTTGTGAATCCGGCTATTATCAATGGCCAGAAAAGACTCGTATTCTTTAGCCAGAACCACAGAAAGTTTTCCTTGCCTGCGACCCAGCCGAAACTTGGTTTAAAAAAACTTCCTCCACCGACGTGTCCGGACAGATAGAGTACCTGCGGTAACGACAGGATAAAAGCAGGCATAAAGAACAGAAACCACTTGCGCCAGTCCCAAAATATGATGCCCAATGGTATGGCGACCATTAACACAGCCAGGAAACTGTGTGAGTGAAAGAAAGGCAGTATTCCGGCAAGAACTCCTGCAAAGAGAAATTCTCTCCATTTTTTGTGTTCGATGCCCGTATAAAGAAGGGTAAAGATTAACATGGTAATGGGAAAACCAAAGAGGAATGGACGTTGTGGTACATTAAGACACGTCAATGGTGTAATCCAGTGGTAATTCAGGGAAGGTATTTTCGTGTAATCACGAGGGAGGCTCATGAGGAATGACCACATATTACCCGAAGTATGTGAAAGGTCTTGTAAGAAGTAATAGAAGCCAAACCCTCCGGTAAAGAAAAATATAAATACAGAAATTACCGCCGTGAACCTTCTTTTCGTCAAACGATAAGCAAAGTAATAGAATATACTGTAAAAAGCGACAGTCAATAATAGACCGGGAATGAACAATATGTCTCTAAAATCTAAACCTAGCTTAAGAAAAATAGCAGATAGGAAATCGGATAGGAATGGATAGACCAGTTTCTCGCCGGCATAAGAGGGATCTTGTGGCGGGATATTGTTTCCCCAAACAAAAGAAGTAATATAGCCAAGGTGCAGAGGAAGGTCGCCATAATTATTTGGCAAGCCAATATACATCCCGTCCTTCTTCCAAATTATAGTCCTATAAAACAAACGCCAGAATATCGTAGTAAAGAAGGAAAACACTGCAATATGGGCAAAATAAGATACTTTGTTGATGAGAAAGTCATTTTTTATTTCAGCTACTTCATTTACAATATTTTTTTTCAAAAATGCCCATTTGCTTACTACAATTGCAGCACAAAGCACGATAAGTACAACGGCAGCGAGGTAGATGCTTTTGAATTGAAGACCCCACAGCAATGAAAAAAGATAGACAATCCACGTATACAGTCCTAATCCAACAATCGTACCATAAGCAACCCGCTCAAAGATCGAATACCGTATTGCAAGAAAATAGGTAAGTAAAAATCCGGTTAAAACAGAAATAACAATGAGGAAAGAAACAAATTGCATATCGTATTATGTTGTGCGTTTTTTCTCTCTATCCAAAGTCAAATCAATTAATTTTAGTATTATATTTTTACTGTCATTATACATTTTTATAGCCTGCCATCGAAAATTGAGATATCTATGAGCAAGACGGTTTCTTTGAATAGACAATTTTGACAGGTGTTCCTGTTCTTTTAAAGATAAACCCAGAAGTTTGCTGCATTTAGCAAGAGTTTCCCCGTAATTTTCTGCATCTATACTCTCCTGGACAAGAATGGTTCCACATACTTCTATGAGCGCAGTGAGAATATTTTCTACAGTTCTATCCATTAATTTTTGTAATTTCTTATCTTCCTGATATTCGCGTAACGTTTTGTTAGCATATTCCGACTCAAATTCTTTAATTTCCTCGGTAATAAACTGAAGAGATTCGCCTATTCTGCCTTTGGCATATTTAAATTCAGGCATGTTTTATATCCTCCAGGTTCTTCTTCGCAATCTCTAGTTGCCACTTGGTACCAAAAAGAGTAAAATCTTCCATCTGGTATATCGCCTCATTTCTCAATATGGGATATTTATTTTGATCTTTTATAAAGACGGGAATACCCAGAACTATTGCATTGTAATAAAGCATGGGTTTTCTGAAATCTGAATAAATCGGAATGACATTTACTTCCAGACCTATTCTTTTGGTCAGGGAAAACGATATATCTGTTATATGTTCAAATACTTTATCCTCAGTGCATTGTTCTTCAGAAAAGACAACAGCAACATCCACATCTGATGTTTTTTTAGGAAAACCCCGTGCCCATGAACCGTATAGAAAAACCATCTCGATTTTATAAACTGGGGAAGCTTCATTGAAGTATGTTTTTAAGATATGTATTATTTCCGGTTGTGTGAGCATTTATTTTTGTAACACTCTATAATAAATGTATACTCTGTTTGAAAAATATACAGGGCTATATCCCGATATTTTTTATAAAACATACAAATCGTTTGATTTTATATAATCACTTTTAATATATTATAGTAACAAAGTTTTGAATGACAATGACGAATTTAAATCGTCTTAACTATTTAGAGGTACCCATAATCCGCACATTGCAATTCTCAAAATCAAAAGGCCTTTTAATAACCCTTCTCATTCTCCTGTTAATAGGTGGCGTTTACACAGGTATCCAATTGCTTCTGCCCAATCAGGGACTGACCGGATACTACCTATATCTTTCGGAAACAGAATCAAATGCAGACAATGTTCCACTCCATCCCTTGAACGTGTCTTCATCAGAGATACATTCTAACCTTAAAAAAAAGGTCTATGAAGGATACCCCAAAAAGACGCTTATAAAGGAAACAGTAGAAGACACACCAATAAATTTTGAATGGCATTCAGAAGATAAAAAACCTTATAAATCCCCATTTACCATTGAGTGGGACGGCCTTTTAAAAATACAACATCGTCATAACTACACCTTTATCCTGGGTTCGGACGATGGGTCAGAATTATTCCTTAATGACCGCCTGATCATTGATAACGGGGGATCTCATGGACTTGAAGAAAAAACAGAAACAGTGCTTCTTGAACCTGGGTTTTATCGCATTCGCTTAACATATTTTGATCAGGGTGGCGGCGCTGTGCTATACCTCAAATGGGAATATTCAAATGTAGTTGAAACAGCAATACCTCCCTCCCGGTTCTATCAAGAAACAACACTCCAGGATTTACACACGATCGACACTACGACACCTTATACTCTGAAAATTGAACCCAATGACACCATTAATAAATCTTATATCGTATTCAGAAAAAACGATCCCACCCTGTCATTTGATAATTACGGAATACTCAGGACGTACTATGTGAACTATTGGGATAACCACCGTTTCGAACCTCCCACAGATATCCCCAACTACAACATCCTTTGGAGGGGATCTGTCTGGATACCGGAAGACGGTGAGTATATATTCAAGGTGAACACCAACGGCAATCAGGTGTTTTTGTTTATCGATGCGCAACCCGTTTTAAAATACCGTACAGGAGGTAATTCAAAGGCACAAATTCACCTGAAGAAGGGCTGGAAACCTATCCAAATTAACTATTTCAATCAGGCGAAGTATGCTACTCTGAATCTGTGTTGGCAAAAACCCGGTAATAGCAAATTTACAAACATTCCTTCACGCTATTTAATACCCTTCGAGGAGACAGGAGTCTTTGGCAGCGCTACCGGATGGTATGCGATAGGATTTATTACTGCATCCCTATCCATTTGTCTTGGCTTCCTTATAGCAACCAGGAGTACAATAAAGAACCGCATCCAGGAATACTTTGCGTATGTAACCCAAAAATGGCCTATAGTCGCCTTGATTTTTATTGTCATTCTCGGCGCTACTTTGCGGCTTGACAAATATAGCGTGGTTCCGCCTCATGGGGATACCATGGATAGTTATCAGGAGGCGTGGAATGGCTATCATATCCTGCATGGCGAAGGGCCCAAATCGTGGGAATATGTGTATTTTCTACCCGCTTACAAAAACGAAGACAAAAAATTTCTGAAATGGTTTGGGGATACTTTCATGATCGTAAAGCGTTACATAGCCCATCCCCCTTTATTTTCCATCCTTGCCGGTATTCCGCCAAGCATCTCCGGCGCTAAAGATTACCTGGATTGCCGTCTTACGGCTATCCGGTTAACTCCCATTTTTATATCAACGGTTACCATCATTCTTGTATTTATTGTCTCTCATAAGATATACAAGTCCAACACGGCCTCCGTCATTGCCGGTTTATTGTATGCCACAGTACCGCTCATTGTTGCCTCAGGGCGCATAGCAAAGGGCGACTGTCTCCTTGCACTCGTCCTCATCTCAGGGGTGTTATGTGTCTTAAAATACACCGAATCCAAAAAGTGGATATATGTAATTTTCACGGGACTCCTTGCAGGGGTATCGTTCTGGTGCAAAGAAACCGGTATGTGTGTAATTGTGATCCTCCCCGTTCTCATGGGCCGAAAGGGTTTTCTCAAAGAAGCCTGCATTGCCGCAGGAATCGGTATTTTCCTTGCTGCATGTTATCTGCTGTATAATTATTTGATAAACCCGGAGGCGTTCTTTAAGATATTGAGTTTGCGTGGCGAACACCAGGGCACGGTATTTAACATCGCGCTGAACTATATAAAGGAATCCAGACTCGCCCTGTCGTATGCCAGTTTTGGCATAGGATATCTCTTATGGTTCTGGTTTGCAGTCGTTTACGTGATGGGAAAGAGGGATCAGGTCGTTCCCATAACTACCTTCATTTTCCTCATGACACTCTGTGCCCTGTCAAAAGACGGTCAAACATTTGGATGGTTTCTTATGCCCATATATCCGTTTATGGCAATTGCTGGGGGGCTATTCCTCAGGGACTTTATCTCAAAGCCCAATACCGGGAGGGCGCTTTTACTACTCCTGGTGCTTATGGCAGTCCCACTAAAAGGAGTTCTTCCAGAGGAATTGTTCAAATCTGCCTGGTTGTTTAGATGGTATCTTGCAATTGGTACCCTTCCTTTTCTCGCCTTTGATTTTTATAAGCATCGGATAACCGCCACAGTTGCGAAAGTAGCCTGCTACACGTATATTTTTCTTTTCATACTGATAAATGTCTACATTGTATATCACCTGCCCGATCTCTACGATCCGATGAAAAGGTAAAATTATTAAAACGATGTATTTTTAAATGTTGTATGAGAAAATATTTCATGAGAAAAATAAGCGATGCTGCGCTCTTATTTTGCAGTTTCTTTTTTATTTATGGGATGTTCGTCAACAGTAACGACCAGAATGCCTATACTTTGCAACACGCAGGAATAGAGGCTATCGTAGAAAGAGGGACTTTATATGTCGATGGCAGTTCTACTCCTCAATTGATGCGGGTGGGAGACGTTTTCAATCACAACGGTCATCTTTATGCGGCTAAACAGCCGGGTCAATTGTTCATTGGGGCTACCGTCTATTTTATATTGCACCTTCTAGGAGTGACGTATAAGAATAATTATTTACTCACCTCATCCTTAGTAACATGGTTTACCTCAGGGTTGATGACCTCATTAGTTGTAATAATGCTCTTTAAGATATCCGTCCTTTTTACCGGCAATAAAAATCTTAGCGTTCTAATATCGGTATTCTACGGATTGGGAACCATGGCCTTCCCATATAGCGGGGTTACCCATCACGATGTTTATGGTACCTTTTTTATATTTGCTTCATTTTATTTTCTTATGGTGAATTATTATGCCAATCCCTCTTATAAAATAGTATATCCTGTTTTAGCTGGCGCTGCTGTCGGGTTTTCCATTTTTTTATCCATCCTGCCATTGTTTATTGTATTTGCAGAAATTTTATATCTCCTGTCTTTCAAGAGATGGAAACAAGTGGTTCTGTTTTTCGTCGCCTGCGTTATTTCATTTTCGCCTTTATTGATCTATAACTATAATGCATTCGGCAATCCTTTGCTGCCGGCAAACATAGCCGGTAACTTTAATGATACATATCCTATTCTTTCATTTGAAAATGCCATAAATAAAATAAGATTCTATTTCTTTTCGTCAAATACCAGTATTTATGCCTTTTCTCCAATAACTGTTTTATCGTTTTTGGGCATTTTGTTTATTCCAAAACAATATCTCAGAGAAAAACTGTTTCTTTCCCTTCAGTTTCTTTTTCTATCTTTCTATTTAATTATGATGACGACCGTCGGCCACTGCCAATATGGCCCTAGGTATTTGATTCCTACATTGTCTTTTTTAAGTTTAGGCTTATGTGGGTACTGGATGGGATTTGTAACAAATTATTTTAGCAAAATTTTAACACTTAGGTATTTGACCACAATAATTATCATAACAGGTGCAATTTCTATTGTTATTTCAGCTGTTGGGGCTTCCCAGGGTACTATGTACTGCTCACTAAACATATGGGCTTTTAGATACTATTTAGGCAAGATTATTACCGGCAGTTTTCCTGAGTTCCCTTTGCTTAAAATTTCAACTCTTCTTTTAACTGCTGTTTTTTTTGTCTCTATAATTAAATACAAGGAAAACATACGTGAATATGTGTATCCTAAGTATATGTTGGCTAAAGGAAAGCTGTGCCGCATAAATCGGTTATGGTTGATAAATAATTTCTACCTGATAGTAATTATATTTTTGGCAATTATTTTAAGAGTGGTTCTCTTGAATGAAGTCCCCAACGGCTTTTATTCTGACGAGGCATCTATCGGTTATAACTCATATTCGATTCTGCAAACGGGAAGAGACGAACATGGGAAGTTAATGCCCTTGTATTTCAAGGCATTTGGGGAGTACAAAAATCCTATTTATATATATGCAGCCATTCCTCTAATAAAGATATTTGGTTTAAATGAATTTGCTGTTCGACTGACATCCGCTCTGTTCGGCACATTGACCGTGCTCTTTACGTATTTTCTTGCCAAAGAGTTGTTTCACAAACGGGTTGGCTTATGGGCTGCCTTGCTTTTGGCTATATCTCCCTGGCATCTTCAGTTCAGCCGCATTGCTTTCGAGGCTATTTCACTACCGTGCCTTTTTACCGTCGGTTGCTATTTCTTATTGAAGGGCATGGAAAAAGGCAAATACCTATTTTACAGCGCTATCCCATTGGCCTTAACCTTTTACACATACGCTCCTGCCAAAGTTTTCGTGCCGCTTTTCCTGGCTGGCTTTTTTGCCCTGAATTATCGTAGTCTCATTAAATTTAAACGAGAGCTATTTTTATCTTTAGCATTAGCATTATTTATTTTGGTACCTCTTTTAATCTTCACTGTTTACGGGCAAGGCCAGTCAAGATTTAACATAGTATCTATTTTTACAAAACACTCTTTAAACCTAACAAGGGATAATATTTTAAATGATACATATTGGTCTACTTCTTTATTTAAAAGTTTGTCTGACCACAAATTCTTTTTGATTTTGTACTCCTTTTTGAGGAATTATTTTCTCCATATGTCACCAAATTTCTTATTTTTTAAAGGAGACTCAAATACAAGGCACTGCATCGGAGGTATGGGTCAACTCTATCAATTTGAAGGCATTCTCCTCGTTATGGGCATTATTTTCCTTGTCTTGAGAAAGAGGGAAAAACATTGGATACTCTTATGGTGGTTTCTTATATTTCCAGTCGCTTCCGGTCTCACATACGAAAGCGTTCCCCATGCCATAAGGTCAATCTGCGGATTGCCCGTTTTCCATATAATTGCTGCGCTTGGTGTCGTATCATCTTTCAATTATATAAAATACATCAAAATAAATAAATCAGGGTATAAAACGGGTATCAAGTATCTAACAACCTCTGTGTCGATTCTTTTCCTGGCATTCGCTGTATACAACATACGGTATTATTTTGTGAGGTATTATAAGGTATACCCCAAGAAATCATTTGGTGTATGGAGTTACGGCAGAAAAGAAATTATTCAGACTGCTGAGAATTTTAAAGGGATAGATACTTATAGTTTTATGGGAATGGGACGACAGGATATATTTGTCTTATTTTATACGAAATACGATCCGGGAAAATGGCAAAAAACCAGGCATTTTGACAGATACCGATTTGATAGTATCGATAGACTCGCAGACAAAAGACAAGCGTTGATTGTTGAAGCAGGCAAGTACACACAATACCCAACGATTCAAACAATCTTCTTGCCGAATGGCAAGGCTGGTTATGAAATTAGGGAGTATAAAGAAAAAAAGGCAGATATCCTAAGCCTTTCAGATATCAAACCAGAAGTCGTGGGTGGTTTGAAGGGGAGTTATTTTAATGGAAAGAATTTTGATAAATTTGTACTCTTCAGAATAGATAAGATGATAGACTATAACTGGCAACGCGGATCGCCATGTCCTGGGGTAAACACCGACAATTTTTCCATACGATGGGATGGATTAATAAAAATAGATGAGAGCGAAGAATATAAATTTTATACTGTTAGCGACGATGGTATTAGGTTAATGGTAGATGGATATACTATTATTGACAATTGGACCTCGCATCGTTCAACTGAAGACGGCGCAGTAATTTACTTAGACAAAGGTTGGCATAAAATCGCAATTGAATATAACGATATAGGTTTTGATGCAACAGTGAAACTATTATGGAGCTCTACTTTAATAGAAAAACAGGTAATACCTTCGGATCATTTCAGTTTTTATGATCCAAATGATAGTGATCTTAACTGAGCGATTCTTAATTTCTAAAAGAAGGAAAGCGCTGGGATGTCAAACATTATGCATTTATTGTAATTTCTATTAACTCGCCTCATATCTGCAAAAAGCAGAATAAAACATCTCTATATTTATTCTATGCTCAATGTCGGGAGTATATTCCCATCTTTCGCCCAACAATTATTTGATTTAATAATAGAAAGTTCAATCTACACAACTTCATTATCTTTTCGAATATCAATTCAAAGGGCATGCCAACAGGAGAGATCATAAATTGTTCTGCATTCAAAATTTCAAAACCGACTGTGTTGAACAACGATATTAACTTGCTTAAAGTGATGAGTTCATGATGCTCTTCTTCTTTCAAATGACCTATATGCGTGGCAATCCCTTCCCAAAATGGGTGCGGGGTTGTCATTATTAGTATGCCATTTTTCCGCAGTACCCGAAAGGCTTCGCGGACTAATTGGATTGGTTCAGAGACATGTTCAATAATTGCGGTGGCAATAACAACGTCAAAGACATTGTCTTTAATCGGCAGGACTACGGCATCTCCCTGGATTAAGTGAATTATTTTGCTCTCACAGCAAGCCATTAAATCCCTGGCATATTCAATACCTACACAGGTTGCATTGGGAAATGCATCTTTTAGGTTGCTCAGCATGAGACCATCCGCAGTCCCAATATCCAGGATCGACTGCGGTATTTCGGGATGTAACGTCTCTATACCTTTTAATACCTCAAACGTCCTTCGCTTTAATCTGTAAATATGTGATCGTTTTGTTTGTCGTGCTATGGCATAATCTTTATCTAGGACTCCCTTCATGACTGCATTCCAAAGACCTTCAGGCCTGCCCGCGCCATCCGTTTAAATTCACCGATTGACCGCACGTGTATTAATCTCTTCAAGATATACCTCGGTCTGGTGTAAAAACTCTTGTAGGCATAAACGATTAATTCCTGTAGTTCTTCCCGTGTAAAATTTTCTTCCCAGCATCTGGGCTGGAATCCTGGTACCTGATTTCTGGCAAATTCCCACCAGAAATCTTCTTTTATAATGCCATCTCTCAACCCCATCTTATATATTTCTGTGGCCGGAAAAGGCGTAAAAATAGTGATATGCACGAAATCCGGCTTTAGCTCCTTTGCGAATGCAATCGTTTCCATAATTTCTTTTCGTGTCTCTTTCGGGCATCCTATCATAAAATACGCCAGGACGGATATGCCAGCCTCTTTTGTTTGTTGAAAGGTGGTTCGTACACGTTCAATCGTGATGCCTTTGTTTAATATCTTCAGGATTTCTGGATTGCCCGATTCCACTCCATAATGAATACGTTCACAGTTTGCTTCCTTTAATTTTTTTAAAAGGTCTTTATCAATATTATTTACCCGCGCCCGGATATCCCAACCGATATTAAGTTTTCTCCTTTTAATCTCATTGCATATATCTATTACCCTTTGTCTGTCTATCGTGAAGGTGTCATCGTAGATCAGAAATTCGTTTATGCCCAGTTTTACACATTCCTCCATTTCGTCCACCACGTTCATCGCCGATCGTGCGCGAAAATTTTTACCCAGATGAGGTCGGTCGCAGAAGGTACACAGATACGGGCAACCGCGGCTTGTAAACATGGTAGTGATAGGGCTTCTCCTTGCCATGAGTGAGCTGTATTTTCGAACCGGCGTCAAATGGCGGGCGGGAAAGGGCAAGCCGTCCAGATCCTCATTGAGCGGCCTGGCGCCTGTGTTGATGACCCTTCCATTTTCTTTAAAAACCAACCCCGGAATACTTCTTAATCGCGCCGGGTTATCAATGTTTTCTGCCAGTTCTTTAAAGGTGACTTCCCCTTCGCCTAAGACAAGAAAATCAACACCTGGAATATTTATCGTTTCTTCCGGATAGATGTGGACATGAGGACCTCCCAGCACTACCTTTATTTCCGGACGAATAGATTTGATCAAATTAATAACTTTTATGACGTCTATGAGGGTAAAGGTCATGGCCGTAATTCCCACAACGTCTGGCAATTTTGCTAGAATCACGTCCTTCAAACGATCATAACCTATCTCCTCTGCCTGTGTATCCATTACTTCAACGCCGAAGTTAGTATGTTTTTCCAGATAACCTGCTATATACAATATTCCGAGCGGTGGGTTATAACCTCGCTCCTCTTCGATGATACTTGGGTTATTGCCGAGCAATTCGTTTTCAGAAGGCGGATTAATCAGAAGGATTTTCATTATCGGTTTCTTTTGTCTATGAGGTCGGCAATCATACCAATGGCTAGAATCTGTACTCCTGAGATAAAGAGAATGACGGTGGTAATGTCCATAACCTTTGGTGTGAATACATAGCTGAGTACAAGGACGGCTATGCTTGAGACGAAGAAAAATGCACTTATGGGTAGGAATATTTTTAGGGGATCAAAATACAAAACAGTCCGTATAATAAGCTGAATAAAGTTCATTGTATCCCGAATAGGGCGTATTTTTGACTTTCCGGAACGGATTTTATATTCGATAGGAATGAATTCGACAAGATAATTATTGGTAAGCATGGCGAGGGTAATCGTCGTTGTGAAGGAAAAACCATCGGGGAGTAAATGAAGATATTTCAATATTATGTCTTTCTTCATTACCCGCAAGCCGGAGTTCAGGTCTGGAATCTTTATTCCGGTCAAATAATTAGCCAGTTTGTTAAGCATCCATTTTGCCGGTCTCCTGGACAGTGGTATATTGGAACTGTTGATATGCCTTGCCCCAACGACCATATCGCTCCTTGGCAACTGCGCAACGAGTTTTGGAATGTCGTTTACAGGATACGTCCCGTCTGCATCCGAAATGACAAGGGTGTTGTATTTAGCATGCCGGATGCCAGTTTTAATTGCGGCTCCGTAACCCCGATTTAAGGGGTGTTGGATCAGGACAACATCCCCAAAATTTTTCACCATTTCAGAAGTGCCATCGGTAGAACCATCATCTACAACAATAATTTCCCATCGTTGACCGTGTTTTTCTTTTAATAAACGCAGCGATTCAATTACGTGTGTTATTCCCTCTTTTTCATTATAAGCAGGGATAATGATGCTTACTTCTTCCATCTCGTATAATCCTTTTTATATTTGTTTATTAAAAGAAGAAGCAAGCTTACGCCCCAATATATATGATAAAATAGTAACAGTTTAGTTTTGTGAAATCATTAGTGGTCGAAAATGCTAATGATAACCATATCATTACAGGAATTTCTCAAAAGGTAAACTGTTACAACAATTATAATTTATGCATAAAGCATTCTCAATCTTTTTTTAATCTCAGATGCCAAACTCAAAGATATCCAAACCAATAGAAATATATTATTGATTTTGATTATAATTAATTGTATACATATAGACAATATCGATAAATTTCCATGTATGGGCGGGTTTCAAACCTGCCCTTGCGCGGGCATTATAAATCAAAAGACACTATATAAGGTATCCTAATTTAATTCAGTATAGGAGAAAAAAACATGACTGATGGAAAAAACAAGAACAGCGAGGGTCAACCTTCAAAGAAATCCGTACCAGGACAAAAATCTCCCGCCAAATTACCTCAAAAAGAACAACCCAAACCCGTGGTTCCAACAAAATCAACTGTTGCCGCGGGTTCTTCTGTGTCGCTTATAAAGAAAGCCGACGAAGTTGGTGAAGAAATAGAAACCAAACCCTTAAAATCTTTTGAAAAGAAAGAGCGGGAAAAGATCATCCAGTCGTATGAAAGATTAATATTTAAGATGGTGCGGGAAATTAACAACTCAAGACAATAATTGTTTTGTAAAAAAGTACCACAGTGCTAAAGGAGGAATAAGCAGATTACAGACGCCTTTTCTGGTAAAAATTCCTGGAAAGGCGTTTTTTGTTTTGACAGAAACCTAAGTAGCAAGGGGGCGGAGTTTGTTGATTAACCGTTCTATGGTTTTTGCATTTTGGATGACCGTTTCCGGGGCTAGCCAGTTTTCATAGAAATTTTGGCTTTTTTCCTCGTGGTATATTTCTTCGAGTCGCTTTTTCAGTTGTTCTTGTTTTACCATTCGCACGACCCATCTCCCCTTTTTACTGGTAGTGCATATTCCAAAATGCTCGCACTCACGGCACTCTTTCCCTCTGGCCTTGTAACTTATTTTCTCCTGAGAACCAAATGCTATCTATCAGATCAAACTCTATGCAGAATTTTATATTCTGCTTCAAAACCTGCCTTATCGCTTCTTTATTCTCTCTGCGAAATCGGGATATCGTCCGGTAATCAGGCTTTGTGCCAGATACTAACCACATAAAGGAGAGATTGTGATAACATGCTCTTTCCAATCTCCGGGAACTCCTTTCTCCAAGATTGACTTATCTCTCTATAATATAAATATTTACGCTAACATAAACAAGGCGGACAGCCAAGGGTTTTTTAGGTTTAATTTATTGATTTATAAATACTTACATCATTTCTCCTATGCTAAACAAAGACTCGCGATAGTTTCGCTTGAAAAATAGATTATTAGTCCCCCATTTGACCATTTGAGGCCCCATTTGACCCAGTCTGTGCACTTAACCCATCCTACACAAAAACTCCCCGTTTCTCCCTCTCTTCTTATCCTTTATGCCTTCCTCAACACCCTCTGAGTCCTTTGTTTCCTGTTATTCATCCGGTAAATCCTGTCAAAACAAGATTGATTTGATTCATCAAGCCTTTCATATACAAATTTTCCGGCAATAGCTCATCACAAAGGGTATTGTCAAATCGCTTGATTTTATTCGTCTTTTTGCATTACAATTAGGAAGCATGAAAGATTTTATCAGGATATTACAGTCAAATAAACAGTATAAGAAAATCATCCAAATACTTCAGGCTGGAAACGATTGCACGGTCAACGGCCTGTGGGGAGCGTCTGCGAGCTTCTTCACCGCTGCTTTAGCAAGTGAACTAAAGGCAACCAAAGCACGACCCAGGATACTTATGGTTGTGCCCAGTGTTGAAGAGGCTGAAGATGATGTGGAAGACCTGAAAACCTTTCTGAACGGGCATGCCAATTTATTCCCTGCCGGTGAAAACATTTTTACCGAAAATTATGGAAACGAGGGTGATGTACTGGCACAAAGGCTTCATATACTTAATCAGATACTTTATAACGATATCCAGGACAGTAGCAAGTTCGATATTGTTGTAGCGCCAATCCAGGCGCTATTACAGCCTGTGCCATCTCCCAAATCCATTAAAAAAAACATCCTGAGTCTTCAGAGGAACCATGAATATCCACGTGAGGAACTCGTCTCATGGCTGCAGAAACATCATTATCAACTGACGTCTCAGGTCGAGAGTTTTGGGGAATATGCCCTGCGCGGCGGCATTGTTGATATTTTCCCCTATTCCTCTGATGTCCCCTATCGTATCGAGTATTTTGGGGACGAAATAGAATCCATTCGCAGATTCAATATCGAGTCTCAGCAATCTGAACGGGAATTAGACAGTTGTCAGATACTTTCCGTAGATAGGATACATGAGATAAACGCACTTCAATCAGAACACGGGAAAACGTCTCTCCTCTCGTATCTCAATAATTATACGTGGATCATCCTTAAAGAACCTGCAAGGATAGAAGACCGGGCAAGGAAAGCATTGATTGACGCCAATACCAGCGGAGTATTGTTCACCTATAATGAAATCTCCAGTCAATTCAACCCCTTCGTAAAGATATCTTTGGAAAAATTGCCTTTAACATTAAACACCGGTGATTATACGTTTCATGTAAAATCTGCGGACAATTTTCCTCACAATATCCAGGCAATTGCGTCGGAATTCAATACGGTAATCGAAACCCATGCCAAAACGATAGTCTTCTGTAACAACGTAGCTGAGGAACAACGGTTTCAGGAGATTATTCATGATTTACACTTCGAAAGTGATAAACAACTGGAACTCCGAATAGGACACCTGAGCAAAGGATTCCAGTTCTCTGATATACAAATCGCCATCCTTGCACACCACGAAATCTTTCACCGATATAAGCAGCGTCGTGAGGTAAAAAAACCTATCCAGACCAGGGCAATCGACTCCTTTCTCGACCTGAAAAAAGGAGACTATGTGGTGCACATATCCCACGGTATTGGACGGTTCTTGGGCATGGAAACACTGGAAGAAGAAAGATATAAAAGGGAATACCTGATAATCGAATACGACGAGGGAACGAAGATATACGTCCCTGCAACCAGGATTGAGCTGGTGCAAAAATATATCGGGAGTTCAGACCACAGACCCAGACTCGACAAGATTGGGTCGAAGTATTGGGAAGTCAGAAAAAAGCGGGCAGAAAACGCCGCTGCCGATATAGCCAGCGATCTATTGCACGTGCAGGCATTGCGGAATGCAAAAGAAGGTATTGTCTATCCGAAGGACACCGACTGGCAGAAAGAGTTCGAAGCAGAATTTATTTACGAAGAGACCCCTGACCAGATTCAAGTGATTCATGATATAAAAAAAGATATGGAATCAAAAAGACCCATGGACCGGCTCGTTTGCGGCGATGTTGGATATGGAAAAACTGAGATTGCCATGCGAGGCGCCTTTAAGTCTGTGATGTATGGAAAACAGGTGGCTGTGCTGGTGCCAACAACGATTCTTGCACAACAACACTATAGCACCTTTTCAGAAAGGATGGCCGATTACCCGGTAAAAATCGATGTATTAAGCCGTTTTAAGACACGTAAGGAGCAAAAGGAAACGCTGGAGAAGACGTCCGCAGGTCTTGTCGATATCCTGATCGGCACCCACCGGCTTCTCCAGAAGGATGTCTATTTTAAAGACCTCGGTCTTGTCATTATCGACGAGGAACAGCGATTTGGCGTCGAACACAAGGAACGCCTTAAAAAATTCAGACAGATGGTGGACGTGCTCACGTTAACCGCCACACCGATTCCCAGGACACTCCACATGTCACTTATGGGCATTAAAGATATCTCTTCACTGAACACCCCTCCCTTGGGCCGGCAGGCCATCCATACGCAAATTATTCGATACGACCCGGAACGTATACGCCAGGCCATCAGACTTGAGATCAATCGTGACGGTCAGGTATACTTCGTTCATAACCGGGTATACAATATCGAACGTGTTGCCAGAAATTTATCCGAGATTGTACCCGAAGCAAGGATCATGACGGTACACGGACAGATGGACGAGAAACTCATGGAACACAGGATGCGAGCATTTGTGGATGGTCAGGCTGACATCCTGGTAGCTACTACGATTATTGAATCAGGACTCGACATTCCGAACGTCAATACGATATTTATCAATTGCGCCGATACGTTTGGTCTTGCGGATTTGCACCAGTTAAGAGGCAGAGTGGGCCGATACAAGCATCGCGCCTATGCCTATATCATATTACCTAACGATCGCCCCGTCACTCCCGAGGCTGAAAAGCGTGTAAAGGCAATTGAGGAATTTGCAGAACTAGGCGCAGGATTTAAGATAGCCATGCGAGACTTGGAAATCCGGGGAGCCGGAAACATACTGGGGACCGAGCAGCATGGCCATATTGCTGCCGTAGGTTATGAAATGTACTGTAGATTATTGGAATTAGCGGTACGGAAAGCAAGGCACGAACCGGTAGAAGAGCCTTTAGACGTTTCCATTGATCTCAATCTCGAATCATTCATACCAAAAAGCTACATTCCAGAAGATGCGCTGAAGATGGATATTTACCGCAGATTGAATCGGTCCACTACCTTTGAGGAGGTACAGAATATTGCCGGAGAAATGACGGACAGGTTTGGCAACGTCCCTCACCCCGTAAAAAACCTGCTTTCCGAGAGCGAATTGAGGATTCTTGCACAAAAGTCAAAAATTCGTTCTATGGTATGGGTAGACAATATCGTTATTATACAGGTAGCGGATTTAAAAAAGGCCGAGACAGGTTTATCTAACCTGAAAAAACACATACGGGTTATTAATGAAGACACCTTGCATCTGAGACTGCCTAAAAAAGAAATGAAACCGGAGGATTTACTGGATTTTTTCAATAAATCATTTAAAATTTAACTACTATTTCACTTTTATCATTACCAGATGAGGCTAAACATTGAAAATATTTATTAAGCATTATTTTTTATCAATATTCATTGTCATCATTGTCCATACCATTTCTTACGGGGCTGCGAGCAATTATAGCCATCAGAGCATAAACTCAATTAAGGCCATCGTGGATGATGAAATCATCACTCAGGAAGACGTTGTAAAACGCGCTGCCATAGCTATCAAAGAAGCCCAGAATCGTTACAGAGACAATGAGTTGATGGATAAAATTGATCAAATATTAAAGGATACCCTGGAAGAAGTTATTAACAGGAAGGTGCTGATTAAAGAGGCGACCAAGTTGTTCGGTACAAGTGAGGCTATGATGAAAGAGGTGGATAAAGAACTGGATTCTTTCGTGAAAGGCGCGGTTAAGAATGTGGGTTCTTTATCAAAATATTACGAAATTGCCGAAGCCCAGGGGATAAATCCTATCGAAAAGAAAAACGAACTCAAGGAAGATATCATGATAGATAAGATCATGAAGGAAAATGTCCATGATAAAGTGAAAGTCCAGCCGAAATTGCTGAGACGCTACTATTGCGAGAATATTGACGAATTCCGCCAGAAAAAAGAGGTAAAATTGCGGCATCTCATGGTCAAGTTCTCTGCGCATAATAACAATAAAGAAGAAACATTTTCAGTGGCACAAAAGATCATGAAACGCCTTGAAAAAGGCGAGGATTTTTCAACCCTGGCCAAACAACTTTCAGACGGACCCAATACCGAGAATGGGGGTCTCTGCACCTTTGAGGAGGTAAACGAATTAAGGAAGGACCTTCGGGACGTGGTTTACAGTTTAAAGGACAACAAATGCAGTAAAATTGTCGAATCTCCCGTCGGCTATCATATTTTCAAAGTAGAACTTATCAAACCCGAAAAAATACAGGAATTCGAAGAAGTTCAGGATGATATTTATAAAAAACTGTATCGGGAAGAAACCTCCAGATTAAAAAGACAATATATCAACAGTCTGAAACAACATGTCTTTATCAAGGTTATAAACTAAAATAGCCCGATATTTCACAGCGTTTGTGAAATATCGGGCTATTTTCCAAACTCCCTCATATCTTTACATCGCCTCCTTTGTTACATAAATTTTTAAAGAGGTTTATATAATAAACAGTAGCGAGTAAAGACCAACGCACTTTATATATTTGTTTATTTTTGCTACGTGTGGCTTTATGTCGCTACTGATATTTTCAAAGAACCTCTGGAGTCGGGGGCGGTTGTTACTTCTCTTTTACTACTCTAAAGGTGTTTTTACCTCGTTTCTTACACCCTCGGGGAACGTTTAACCCCAATAACTCTCCCCCAACTCCAACATAATTATACCACAGAAAGCATCTTTTGCAAATTTCAAGAAAAAATAGTTCTGCAAATAGAGTATCTTTATTGACTGCATAAAATGCTTGTTTTTTTAGATAAAATAAGTATGCTTTGTATAGTAAGAATTTTTACCGTAAATGTTTTATTGAATAATATAAAGGAGTTGAGAAATGAGAAAGTTTTCGATATTGTTTGCTTTGAATGTAACTGTATTAACAATAGTTTCCATACACGGCACATATGCCGGGAAGCCAGCCAAAGCGCCACAGGCTGATGTATATATGAAACCCTCACAAGATGCGTCTCCCCAGGAAACATCTTCCCTCTCCGGTAAAATCGTTGAAACGATGAACAGCGGCGGTTATACGTACCTCTGCATCGAAAAGGACGGTAAAAAGACTTGGGTGGCAATACCGGAAACAAAGATGTCCGTTGGTGAAAATATATCTTTACCGCCAGGTTATGAAATGGTCAATTTCACCAGCAAGACACTTAATCGGACGTTTGAGAAAATCGTCTTCACTACAGGTCCCACATCAGCGCATGGGGCATCTGACAAAATGAGTGCACACGGCGGTTCAATGGGCAGTAAGAGCGCAGATACATCAACAACTGAGAATATAAAGGTAGAAAAGGCTTCCGGCTCGAATGCTTACACAGTGGCAGAAATTTTTGGGAAAAAATCTGAACTTGACAAAAAAAGTGTTGTTGTCAGCGGTAAGGTTGTGAAGGTATCTGCCGGCATTATGGGAAAAAACTGGCTGCACCTACAGGACGGAAGCGGAGATGCAAAGGATGGCAATAATGACCTGGTCGTTACCACTCAGGATATCCCTAAAGTAGGCGATATTGTAACGGCAACCGGAACTTTATATAAGGATAAAGACTTTGGGAGTGGTTATAAGTACGATGTAATTATTGAAGAAGCCACTATTAAAAAATAAAGGTTTAATGTGTTTTTCTACTGCTGTGGTCTATGAGACCTACATTTACTGCTTACGGGTTAATGGGGTATAGTGTGTTCGCAGGTAATTGATGATTTGCCTCGCCGAGTCCTCTGAAATCGGAGATCCATGTATATCGATCATCTTGTTAACCACGGACTCCCACGTAGCGGCCGGAAGCGGAGGTTGCATGGTAATGTACGTGGTGCTGTGACAGAACCTGCAAAATATCTGGATAATTTCACGACCTTCGCCCTGAGCAAGTTCCGGAGTATAAAGGGGATATGCCCCCACACTGTAAACACCATCGGTTGACTGTTGAGCCGGACTAGATTGGCGAACATTCCCCAGTGTACCCTGACTGTACTGTCCGCTATGAATCAAACCGGGAATCCCACTTTCAGCTAAAATAGTCCCGCTCAATATAACCAGAAGAAGTCCTATTATAATGCAACCCTTCTTTTTCATTTCAGTCCTCATTAATTAAATACCGATATCTATACTACTTCGCTGCACCTACAAACACTTCCTGCCGCTCTATCCTGTTCCACAGATAGCCACCAGGGTTCCAGACCCCTTCGTCTGGCTGCGTATTACCTTTTTCATCGGTCGCCCGCACGGCAAGCACGTACTTGCCGGTACGCTTAGGAATCCAGGTCGTCTCCCAGGTGCGGAATGAATACTGGCCGTAATCTTCCCCCAGTTCAGCCTTGGCCCACAACTTGCCGCCGTCCCATGAGAACTCCACCTTGACCACACGCCCATAGCCGCTGAAGGCAATACCCCGCACTGTTACCGGCATCTCTTCAGGAATTTTGCCCGACCCATCCGGGATAATAATAAACGATCGTACGGGCATCGACCCAATCGGTATCATTTCGACATTACCTTCATGGATGTCTTTTGGGGTGGTATTACCCCTTGGAGTATTGGGAATGCAATACGCCTTCGCCATCCAGTAATTGGTGTCAGGTTCTGTCAATACACGGATCCACGTCAGCGCCTTAGTCCAGTACGTCGCAAACTTACCCGGAACTACCAGCCGTACCGGAAATCCGTTAAGCATGGGCAGCGGCTCTCCATTCATCTCATAAGCCACGATGGTTTCGTCTATGACGGGGTCACTAAGACCCAAAGATTTTAAGTAACTATGCGAACCCTTACCCTCCGGTCCTCTGCCCCTGTCCAACCCCTCAAATTGTACCTGAGAAGAACCTGTCCTGACCCCGGCAGCATTCAATAAATCTTTAAGACGCACTCCCGTAAAAAGGGCGTTGCCCATAGCTCCGTTCCCCCACTGCCCACCGGGCACCCTCGGCTGGAATCGACTGCGGCTATTGCCAGAGCATTGATTAGCAGCCGCAATGGAGACAGGCTTGAACTGGCTCATCAGGTCTAACATGGACAAGGTCAAAGGTTTTTCAACATTTCCCTCCACAAGAAGACGCCAATCAGAAAGACTCACGGCATTCGGAATTCCATCGAGATGCCAACGCACGTAAAAGGCTGCGTTTGGCGTGAAAGGGGTTAAGAAGTAATTTCTCGGTGTTTCAAGCTGGACAGGTCGGTCAGTGAGCTGGATCAAGGGAAGTTTTTGCGGATAGACGACAAATGAGCCTACCGAGTTCCAATAAGGATTTGCATCGGGCCCGGTAAATCCGGGTAATGGCTCAATAGCCTGCACGGATACCTGCGCAGAAGCAGGAGCCAACCTGTTTAGACCCAGCAAGACTGCTCCTCCCCCGATCATCTTCAGCAGGAGTCTTCGGGACATGAACCATGATTTTTCTTCTAACATCACCTCACCGCCTGTTTCACGGAGCAATGTCGGTGTAATTCATGAGCTACCCTTACATACTGACATCAAGGCATTTTCAACCACTCATGCTTAAAAAAACTAAACGGTTACGGGGGTTTTTCCCCGTTTTATTCGTGTTTGCTTGTGGTTTGAACCGATTCCAGTTTCTGGGAAATAGCGAATTCAGTTTCAGCTTCAACGCGCATACCCTTCTCCTGGTAAAGTAATCCCAGATTTTTATGGGCGCCAATGTCATCCGCATTTATATCCAAAACTTTTTTATAAACTTCAATCGCTTCATCGTGTTTACCAAGCTTTTGGTAGACAAGCCCAAGATTGTAACAGGCGTTTACAAGGTTTGGGTCTATTTCCACTGCCTTTTCCCATTGCGGAATGGCTGTGGTGTACATATTTTTCTTTGCATAGGCATTGCCTAATTTATAATACACCCCCGCATCGTTGGGATAAACCTCTGTAATCTTTTCCCAGGTTTGTATGGCCTTGTCTGTTAAACCTTTTGCATGGTAGGCATCAGCGAGGCTGGTAAGAGCATCATAATCATCCGGGTTGATTTCAACAACTTCAGTCCACATAGAAATGGCTCTGTCAAGCTTCCCCTGATTATAAAATGCCACTCCCAGGTTAAAGTATGCATCGGTATTTTTCGGATTTAGCTCGATAGTCTTCTTCCATGCGGAAATGGAACTGTCATGCTTACCCTGAGCCGCAAGGAGTTCGCCGTAATTATAATATGCATCCGAATATGTGGGTTTGACGTCTATGGCCTTTTTGTATTCAGATAAAGCCTCCACCATCATATCCTTTTCCGCATAAACCTCACCCAGGGTAAAGTGTGCCTCCGCAATTTTCGGGTTAAGCTTCAGCGCCTGCCCTAGTGAAATTACGGCATCTTCAGGATTGCCCTCTTCACTATACAGGAGTCCAAGATTGTAATGCGCCTCGGCAAAATCAGTCTCCAGTTCCAGCGCTTTTTTAAAGGCACTTGCAGCTTCCCTGAGATCACCCTTTGCATAGAGCGCAATTCCGAGATTATTAAAGGCCTCAGGATAATTTTTATCCAGCTGAATGGCTGCTTTATGTTCGATAACGGACTTTCCCAAAAGCCCTTGCTCGTAATACAAGGCGCCAAGATAATTGTGCGCCTCCGCATCCTTAGGATCTAACTCAATTGTTCGTTTGAACTCATTGACGGCCTTGTCAAATGCCTTTTTTTTATAATAAGCCATTCCCAGGATAAAATGAGT
The DNA here is from genome assembly GCA_016873155.1 of Planctomycetota bacterium. Classification (GTDB taxonomy): domain Bacteria; phylum Planctomycetota; class Brocadiia; order Brocadiales; family Brocadiaceae; genus Wunengus. The sequence continues at coordinate 36,721 of VGXX01000007.1, forward strand.
GTCAGCTGAATCCGGATCGAGTTTGTTCGCCTTTTTTAATGAAGTAATACATTCATCCTGCATATCTTTTTCATAATAGAGAAGCCCCAGATTATAGTGTGTGTAAGCCACTGATGGATTAAGCTCAAGGCTTTCCTTAAAAGCGGAGAGTGATTCCGTAAAGGCATTTTTCTTTTTGTATGCTAAACCGAGATCATTGTAAACATCAGCCCTTTCAGCGGTTTGGTTTGCCTTATAATAAGATACGGCAGCAAGCAACTCAGTGACGGCATCATCATACTTGTCATTCTCATAATAGGCCTTTCCCAGATAGTGGCGAAGTTCCCCATCCTCTTTTATTCCTTCGGATGCCAGTTTCAATTCCTCCAGAGCCTCTTCCGTCATCCCTTTTTTGAAGTAAGAAATACCCTGTGTCTTATGCTGCGCCGGTGTGGTTGCGCCTGTGATCTTATTGGTAATCGAATCCAGATACCCCCTTTTTGGCTTCTTTTCAGCCTTTGCATAGTAGGGAGATCGGCACGCTGCCGGAAAAGTAATCAGTAGTAAAAGAATCCAAACCTGTTTTTTTATGTTCACGTTTAGGAGTTTCAAAATTGGATATGGCTGAACGCGGGTTATTGAGATTTTAAAACAAAACTAAAACATAGAATATTATCTGAGAAAATCTGCGTCCTCAATTATTGTGGATTCAATCTATCAAAGTAGTATCCTATTGTCAAATAGTTATTGAATGTGGTTAGGGTGTTATAGTAAAATTTGTTTTGCAAAATATAATTTAGGATATAGAGCAGGAATAATTCTCATGACAAATAACATAATTATTTTTGATACAACCCTTCGAGACGGGGAGCAGTCGCCTGGCGCCAGCCTGGATATTAATGAAAAAGTAAGCATTGCCAGGCAGTTGGCTTTGCTGAATGTGGATGTTATCGAGGCGGGGTTCCCTGTATCATCGCCGGGTGATTTTGAATCGGTCAGCAGGATTGCCCGTGAAGTAAGGGGTGTTTCTGTGGCAGGTCTTGCCCGCGCCGTCGAGAAGGACATTGACAGCGCTGCCAGGGCGCTTGAAAAGGCCGAAAAACCCAGAATCCACGTCTTTCTGGCCACCTCGGAGATTCACCGTAAATACAAACTCCTCAAGGCAAAGGAGGAGATTATCCATTTGGCCGTGAAGGGGGTTAAGCATGCCTTGAAATATGTGGACGACGTTGAGTTTTCACCGGAGGACGCCTCGCGAACGGAATTGGATTTTCTCATCCAGGTTGTAGAGGCCGTTATCGAAGCCGGCGCAAGGACGGTTAATATTCCCGATACCGTGGGCTATGCCGTACCAGACCATTACGCCTCCATCATCAGGGGATTAAAAGAAAACGTGAAAAATATCGGGAAGGCTGTTATCAGCGTTCACTGCCATAATGACCTCGGGCTTGCTGTAGCAAACTCACTTGCCGCCGTGAAGGCCGGCGCACAGCAGGTAGAATGCACCATAAATGGAATTGGAGAACGGGCAGGGAATGCGGCGTTAGAAGAGATTGTTATGGCCCTTAAGACACGAAGGGACTTTTACCATTGTTCCACCCGTATTGCTACAAAAGAATTGATTGCAACCAGCAGACTGGTAAGCACCCTGTCAGGACTGCGGGTACAGAGGAACAAGGCCATTGTCGGCGAGAACGCATTTGCACATCAATCCGGCGTACATCAGGACGGAGTACTCAAAGAACGTACGACCTACGAGATTATGAAACCGGAAGACGTTGGATTACAAAAAACCAGAATTGTACTCGGTAAGCTATCGGGGCGGCATGCATTCAAAGAACGGATCAAGGAGCTGGGCTATGAATTGTCTGAAGAAGAATTTGAACGTGCTTTTGAGGAATTCAAGCATATTGCCGACAAAAAGAAAGAGGTCTTTGATGAAGATATCGAAGCCATCGTAGGGGTAGAAAAGATGGACGTTCCCGATATCTTTCATTTGGAGAGCCTCAGTATCAGTTGCGGACCTGATGCAGTGCCAACCGCGGGGGTAAGGCTCAAGTTGCAAGACGGTCGTGTGGTAAATAATGCCACGATTGGTGACGGTCCTATCGACGCCCTTTTTAAGGCAATCGACCTCTCAACGGGAATTCCCGGGAAATTGCAGGACTATAACATTCGCGCAGTCACCGGCGGGAAAGACGCCATGGGCGAGGTTTCCGTAAATGTCGAAGTGAATGGCAAAACTGTCAGAGGCCGTGCCGTGAGCACAGATATTATTGAAGCAAGCGCAAAGGCTTATTTGAATGCCATTAATAAGGTAACTGCAAAATAATGATCTGTATACCCATCATTGCAAATAACCTCGCAGACGCCCTTCACGATATGGCAGAGGCATCAAAGGTCGCAGATATTGTCGAATTACGCATAGACTATATAAAGAACGTCGATCTGAAACGTTTACTGGAAAAGCGCACAAAGCCTGTAATTGTCACCAACAGACCCGTTCGTGAAGGAGGCAAGTTTGACGGTAGCGAAGAAGAGAGGATTGCGCTCTTGAAACTTGCCGTACAGCTACAGGCCGATTATGTGGATGTCGAGCACGACAGTATTCAACATTTATGTAGGGACACGGAACACCGTGTCCCTACTAAGATAATTGTGTCCTACCACAATTTCCGTGAAACACCCGAAGACTTAACCGATATTTACAAAAGACTCAGCCGGAGCGGCGCTGACATTGTCAAAATCGTTACTCACGCCTACAACATTACAGACAACGTCAGGATATATCAACTCCTCCAACAATCCCAAATGCCTGTGATATCATTTTGTATGGGTGAACTGGGCATCATCAGCCGCATCTTGTATAAAAGGTTCGGCAGCTATTTGACCTTTGCCTCGCTTCAGGCCGGGAAAGAATCCGCCCCTGGTCAGATCAATATCCACGAGCTTTTAAATACCTATCAGGCCCAAAAACAGGATAAGCACTCGGCAATTTACGGGTTGATCGGCAATCCAGTTTCCCACAGCATTAGCCCGATCATCCATAATACGCTTTTTAGGGAAATGAATTTTAACAGCATTTACGTCCCTTTTAAGGTGGATACAATTGGTAATTTTATGAGGGAGTTTAGAAAATTAGACATAAGAGGTTACAGTGTGACGATTCCTCATAAGGAATCGGTAATAAATCATCTGGATGCAATCGATCCAATGGCAAAGAAGATCGGCGCTGTAAATACTATTGTAAATAGGGATGGACAATTAGTCGGTTATAATACCGACTGTGAGGCAGCTATTAAAGTATTGGAAGGCGCCGACAGCAGGGGCGAACGGCCGTTCCCCCATACAAAGCATGCGCATTTGAGAGAAAAAAGGGTTACCATCATAGGCGCTGGAGGTGCCGCCCGAGCAATTGCCTTTGGATTAAAGGAGTGTCATGCGCAGGCAACGATTATTAATAGAAATTATGCACGGGCACAATCACTTGCCAGGGACGTTGGATGTATTGCCAGAAAAATCGATGACCCTCAGGCATTCGATACCGATATATTGATTAATGCCACTCCTGTGGGCATGTATCCAAAAATCAACGAAACACCTATCGATAAAGATAAGTTGAAGCCCGGCATGATCGTCTTCGACACTATTTATAATCCGATTGAAACAAAACTATTGCGCGATGCTAAGGCTCAGGGCTGCTGGACTGTAAGCGGTTTGTCAATGTTTGCCTATCAAGCAGCAGCGCAATTTAAACTCTGGACAGGCCAGATGCCGTCTGTAGAAATAATAGAAGAAATTGCTTATAAACATTTAGCTATGGAGAGTGATTGAGTCACTATCATCAACATTGAACATCATCTTAATTGGTTTTCGTGGCACCGGCAAAACCACTATAGGTAGAATGCTTGCGCAACGGCTTGGTAAGGAATTTGTTGATGCCGATGTGTATTTAGAGCAAAAGGAAGGAAAGAGTGTCAAAGACATATTTGCAGAAGGCGGAGAGAAGCTCTTTCGGGAGATTGAAACGGAGATCATCGCAGAATTGTGTCTTTCAGATAACAGGGTTGTTGCAACGGGCGGCGGGGCAATCCTTCGGGAAGAAAATGTAAGGACGCTCAAAAAAAGTGGGATTATAATCCTTTTAGAAGCGGATACTGATACAATCTATAGACGAATCCATAGGGATACCACAACTGAACAGCGAAGACCCAGCCTTACCAATCGCAACGCATATGAGGAAATTGAGTATCTGTTGGAATACCGAAGACCGTTGTATGACAAGACGGCGGATTTCGTAATAAACACAGCCAGCATGTCAGTAACCGATGCTGCAACCAGAATAATAACCTTCCTTCGCAACCACGTAATGGATCTCAAAAATTAGTTTTAACACAGAGACACGAATAAGGCAGAGGCAAGAAGTCAGAAGCAAGAGGGAAGGCAAGATACAAGATGCGAAACTTGTCTTCGTGAAAACGGTGGGCCGTGGTTACTCTTATCTATCCCTCTCAGGCACAACAATCACCTTCCAGCCGTCCTCTTCCACTACTTGCGCATCGGGGTTACGCATAAGTCTTTTCAGTTTACGAGCGCTTCTACGAATTGCATAAGATGTACCCGACACTACGGTAAATTCAAATGAGTCATTGTCAATGAGATTTCCTGAGGTATCTATGACTTTAACGCCGAAAGTGTATGATCCCAATTCTATTGAAGAAGAAATAAGCAGATAATACTTATGCTGTCTTTCTTCTCCCGCTCTAAGATAAGTTGAAATTTTCCTGGAATTAGTTGTTATTCCTTTCGGATTCTTTACGTATATCTGAATATAATATGCATAATAAGAATTACTATTGTTTTTCTCTTCAACGGTAAATTCCAGAACACCACCTTGTGAAACCTCGATTTTGGTGGGAGGTGTTAGTGTGTGAGTAATGGTAGAAATTGAAGTAGGAGAAGTCCATAAATCAATGTTTTTAACGCCTGTTTTTTCCTCATAGGGATCGGCACCATTACCATCCCAGCCATAGGGATCAACAGATACACCATTTTTTTTAACCTCAAAGTGCAAATGATAAGAATTAGGGCTTCCTTTATCTCCGCTATATCCAATAACATCTCCTCTATTCACAGATATTTTATTTTCTGAAAAAGCTCTGGATTCTAAATGCATGTAATAAGTTTTGTATCCATTCCCATGATCTATATAGACTGTGTTATAAGAACTATTATCTACTAAATATGCAGTGCCAGATGCAGCCGCAAGTACCTTTGTGTTTTTTTTAGCTGGAAAGTCGTATCCAGGGTGACCATCGTAATTCAATGTACTCGATCCAGTAAGTGTTGTACCAATATAATTGAGTTTGCCCTTTTTATAAAAGGTCGTCTCATCAGATTTCTTGTAACTATAAAGATTCTGGCCAGGACAATTTTCTTTTGAGCTTGCAGAATAAGGTTTTTCATCATAATTCGGGATAGTTCCTTTCTCATCTGTATATGTACATACTATTTGATCGGGGCAGTAAGGATATTCCGTTGAATGATCGAAAACAGAACTTATTGGCGCAGTTGTGGCTGTGTAATCAGGCAGGGGAAAACTTAAATAAAAATCACCATCGGATGCAAACAATGATTGGAATATTGAGAAAACAACACCAATTGCAACGAGATAGGGAAACACCATATAATGCTTAATACCAATTTTCATAACCGATATGGGTGTCTTTCCATTCATAATCCATTTTCTCCAGAAAACTACTCATCGATTTAATTTAAAGCCACGAATTCATTTTGTTGGGTACTCCTTAATATTCCTCAATATCCAAAGGCCAACTACCGGAATTTATTATTCCAGTAGTCAGCCTTGCATTGCAAATCGTGCTTCTTAAGGAAGAGCGCTCTTTAATCTTTGCTCTTTAATCCTTATTCTTCAGCCTCCGGTATAACCCTGCGGCTGCTGCTTGATTTTCTCATCTCGATCTGAATCTCCTGCTCGTCCCCTTCATCAAGACTTACCGTCTGCTTTGTCTTCTTATATCTCTTCTTACTTGCAAAGATCACATACTTGTCCGCATCCAAATCCCTAAACTCAAAAAACCCATCTGCATCAGAAGATGCATGCCTTTTGATCTTTGTCTTTATCCCCTTGAGCTTCAATCTTACTGACTCTATCGGATTGCCGTAAATGTCCACAACGTACCCGAAGATGCTTCCTTTGACCTCTAACTCCATGGTGATCATCTCTGCCTCCAAAGATTCCTCTGACGTAAGAGTTATATCCAGGGTCTGTGTCCTATAACCGCTCTTCTCAAAGGTCAACGTGTACCCTCCTGCTTCAAGGTCTCTGAACTCATAATAACCATCGTCATCCGTTTCCGTGCCTTGTAGTTGATTATTACCCTGACCTGTAATGGCTACCGTAACGCCTTCAAGCGCACCTCCATGCTCATCGAGGACAAACCCAAAGATTATACCCCGGGATTCATGCGTTAGAACAAAATCGGCTGCGCTTGCTTCGCCCGCATAGACTGTGACTGCCTGAGATGAAGGTTTATAACCGTCTGCTGAAGCCGTCAACGTATAATCCCCCGCAGACACATCAACTATGGTATACGTACCATTAAAACCGGTCGTAGCTGAATATCCCCCCTTGTCCGATGTTATCTTGGCGCCTCCTATACCAACCCCTGCCGTCCCGTCTGCAACCGTACCCACAATGACACCTTTTTCTGTTGCGGTAGTCGTTGGAACAGGTGTCGGTGCCGGTGTAGGGGATGTTTGTGGCGTAGGCGTTGTTTGTGTATCGGCAGACTTGTAGAACGACATCTCCTTCCCGTACGATGTCCCGGCGCTATTCTGTGCTGCAATCCTGTAGTAGTATTTCGTACCTACCGTCAGCCCTGTTATGGTTGCGCTGACATTTGTATAGCTTGACCCGCTTACGCTCTGGGTTGATGTCTGATAGTTATAGGTTCCGCTCAATGTTCCGTATTCAAACCACGCCGTTGTCGATTGCCCGTTGGGATTGCACTTCCCGTTTAACTTTGCTGTGGTATTCGTTATATCCGTTGCCGCCTCTGTCTCTACTGTAGGCGCGTTTCCGCTCTGTGTATATTGGAAAGACATTTCACTACCTTCAGATTTCCCCGAATTATTCTCTGCTACAATCTTGTAATAGTACGTCGTCCCTGACGTCAGTCCCGTTATGGTTATACTCACTGTCGTATCATTCGAGCTGGTGACCGTCTGTGTGGATGATTTACTCCCATACAAACCGCTGAGCGTCCCGTACTCGAACCATGCCGTCGTTGACAGTCCGTTGGCGTTCACCGTCCCGCTCAGGGTGGCGGAGTTTGCGGTCACGTTCGTTGCTGAACCCGTTTTCACGGTGGGGGCTGTGCCGGCAGTGTATGTTACCGTTATCGTATCCGTAGCGGTATTACCCACATTGTCTTTTGCCGTTACCGTTATCTTGTTGTCCCCGCTGCTCAGGCTTATGTTTGAAACACTCCAGTAGGTAGTGCCGCTGGCATCTCCTCTTCCCCCCTTATCGTTACTCCACGTCACGCTGCTTATCCCGCTTAAACTATCCGATGCATTGCCGCTCATACTTACCGTACTGCCGGTCGCCGTATAGGTGTCGCCGGAAGTCGGGCTGGTTATGGTTACTATGGGGGCTGTGGTATCCAGGATGATGGAATCGCTTGCCGTGCTTGATACATTTCCCGCAGCGTCTTTAAACCATGCATAGATGGTCTTGTTCTCATCACCGCGTGTCAGGGGATAGGATGCGCTTCCACTGTAGCTCGTTGTTGACGTCACAGAATTCCAGCCGGAGGCAGTTGCTACAGGTGTTGATGAACTGGTAGAGAGATAATACCCTGTTACTCCTACACTATCCGTGGCTGAGAGGGTGACGGTTACTGTGGTGGAGTTGGTGTATGATGCACCACTGTTAATTGTTATTGAAGTATTTGTAGGCGCTGTTGTATCTGATGTAGACGGTGTCGGCGTGGGTGTTGGGGT
>VGXX01000008.1 GCA_016873155.1 Planctomycetota bacterium
GAAATATCGGCAGAAAAGGTTAAACGCGCCGGGATAAGCGGTACAAAGGTGCACGTAATAATTTCCCATAAGGACGCACACTCACACGCAACCTATCATCACCATAATTCACATTTAAATCTTTCCGTGATAAAAACAATTATTGAAAATAGTAAGCTGCATCGGGATATCAAGAATGACAGCATCAGGATTTTCCAAAGGTTGGCAGAGGTAGAGGCAAAAGTCCACAATACTTCACCGGAAAAAGTCCATTTTCATGAAGTGGGCGCAATAGACGCAATCGTTGACATCATTGGCGCTGTAATAGCCATGAAGCGACTTGCAATCGAAAAGATATATTTTTCCCCCATCCCTACCGGATATGGATTTACAACATGTGAGCATGGCACGTTCCCTGTTCCAGCCCCTGCAACGGCAGAACTCCTGAAGAATCATTTATTGAAATCTGTTAATATCGAAAAGGAGTTAACAACGCCCACAGGCGCTGCAATAATAACAACACTGGGAGAGGGCCTACGTACCACTCCAGAAATGAGAGTCCTCCAGATTGGCTATGGAGCGGGCAGTAATGACAACCCCAATGTGCCTAATTTGTTACGTGTACTGATTGGAGAAGCAACACCAAATACTGCATCTGATGAAATGTGGGTTGTCGAAACAAACATCGACAACATGACAGGTGAAGTATTAGGCTACGTCATGGATAAATTGTTTGAGGCGGGCGCTGTGGATGCCTATTTTACACCAATTCAAATGAAAAAGGGACGTCCTGGAGTAATCATCAGCTCTATAGTATCGGAATCAAGTCTCTCTGCCGTTGAGATGGTCTTCCTCAACCAAACAACCACGTTCGGTATACGGAAATACAAAGTGGTTCGCACAATACTCACACGGGAATTCAAAGAAGTAGACAGCCGACTGGGCAAGATAAAGGTTAAGATTGGAAAATATAACGGCGAGATCAAGAGCTTTTCGCCTGAATATGAAGATTGTAAGAGAATTGCGGAGGAAAGAGGTATTCCTTTGAAACAAGTCTATAGTATCATTTCAAAGGAACTGGAAAATATTATTCTTCTATAAATGACACTCAGAGAATCAAAAATAACTAAAAATTTACACCTCTCCATTCTCATTTTTGTTATTGTATGCCTGTCACAATTCGTTTATTTGAATTCCCTGTCAAATCAATTTGTTTACGATGATGAATTTACAATCGTCACAAACTATTTTGTAAAAACATGGAACAACTTCCCGCTTCTTTTTAACAGTGATTACTTCAAGCTTTCAGGAGAACTAAGCTATCGACCGGTAGTAACACTGTCGTACTTTATAGATTATACCCTTTGGAAACTGAACCCTTTCGGTTTCCACCTTACCAACACGCTTTTACACACCCTCAATTCTGTTTTGCTTTTTTTCCTGTTAAAAAGGATTTTCAACTGCCAAACTACTTCTTTTATTGCCGCTCTGATATTTTCATGTCACCCTGTCCTCACTGAAGCGGTTAATTCCGTCAGTTACCGGGAAGACCTGCTTGCAGCAACCTTTTTTATAGCGGCTTTCCTGCTGTACGTGAAAACAAGCAAGGACGAACGGTCGTTCTCTCCTGCTTATTTTGCCTCAGCGATATGCTATCTTTTAGGCGTTTTCTCTAAGGAAATGGCAATTACTTTACCACTGCTTATTTTTTTATATGACATCATTTTCACAAAAGGGCAAAACCTTAGCTATAAACTCACACGATATTACACAGGTTATATTCTGACAGCCGTCTTTTATCTCTCAATGAGATTTGTGGTTCTGCATAACCCGGTTGAATCACATGTTTCATACCCGGAAGGCAGTGTCTTCATCAATTTTCTGACTATGTCCAAGGTACTTGCCTCTTATATGAAACTCTTCTTTGTCCCTGTCACTCTTTGTGCAGATTATGTCACACCCTATTCCACATCACTATTTGAGACTTCATTCATAGTGTCTTTCCTTCTTCTTGTCGCTGTGATCGTCATTGCCTATAGACTCTTTTTCTCCTCTAAAATCCTGTTCTTTTCAGTTGTATGGTTTTTTGTCAGCTTATTACCTGTTTTAAATATCGTACCTATTGAGAATATTATGGCAGAGAGATACCTGTGTTTGCCTATTATTGGGTTCTGTATGGTAATCGGCAACCTTCTTGTACACTCTCAAAATAAAATTGGTTACTTCAACAAATACTTTACAAGTGTTACTCTATTAGTTCTTATATTGGCAATGTTCTCTTTTAAGACAATGAAACAAAACATGGTATGGAAGGATCAAACAGTATTGTGGACAAACACTGCAAGAATATTTCCAAATAGTTTTAGGGCACACAATAATCTCGGAAATATTTACAGGAATGCCGGAAGACTAGACGAGGCGATTGTTGAGTTACAATACGCACTATCACTCTACAATGACTATATCGACGCTCATAATAATCTTGGGGTTACTTACCGGAAAAAGGGAATGCTTAAAGAGGCTCTTATGGAATATCAAAGGGCATTGCAGATAAATCCACATTATCCTTATGCCCACAACAATCTCGGTGTCTTGTACGCCAAATCTAATTATCTGGATCTGGCTATAACCGAGTTTAATAATGCCGTTGCAAATAAGCCCGATTATGCCGATGCCTATAACAACCTTGGAGCTACCTACATAAGAAAAGGGCTTTACGAAAAGGCAATACAGGAGTGTTTAAAGGCGGTCAAATACAATAATCGTTATATAGATGCATATTACAATTTAGGCACCGCATACTTTAACAACAAGCAACCGGATCAAGCACTCGAAATAATACAATTGGTTTTGTCGATAGATCCGAACCACCGCGATGCGCACGAACTACTCAATTTAATTTATGAGCAGAAGAGGCTAACAGAAAAAAGATAATGGAATTCCACAGGCAAAGGCAGGTGGGATTTCATTTATAATTTACAAATTGCATGGCGAAATCGTAATCCTGGTCTTTTACCGCCTTCATAATTGTCTGGAGGTCGTCTATCTTTTGCCCCGATACCCGCACCTTATCTTCCTGAATCTGTGCCTGTACTTTGAGTTTTAGACCCTTGATAAATTTGACAATTTCTTTGGCCTTTTCCATCGGGATACCCGATTGAAAAGTAATAACCTGCCGTATGCTGCCGCCCAGCGCACTTTCAGCCTTTCCAAAACTAAGGGCTTTTAATGGAATATTTCTCTTCGCAAGTTTTTCTTTTAAAATTTCGGTTAAACTCCCCATCTTATAATCATCGTCTGCAATCAGCGTTATAGAATCGTCCGCATTTAAAGTAATGGACGACTTGCTTCCTTTGAAGTCATATCGGACGGCAAGTTGTTTTTTCGCCTGGTCAACCGCGTTATGAACCTCGTGCATTTCTACCTTACATACAATATCAAATGAATGCGTTTCTGCCATATACGTATCTCCTTTTCCGTTTTTAATCTTTTATCTTTTGTCTTAAATCTTTAATACCCCATTCCCTTTATTTCTTCCTCTGTAAAACCCACATAATGAGCAACCTCGTGACGCACCACCTTCTTGATTCTGCCCTTAATCTCTTCTTCTGAACGACAGATGGCTTCGATATTTTTTTGATATATCGTAATCTTTTCTGGCAGCGTACCGGAATGCCACACGCTCTTTTTATTCAGCGGCACACCCTGGAATAAACCCATTAACAGGGTATTCGGCACCAGTCTCAATTTTTCTAATACAGAACTGCTTGGTTTGTCTTCCACAACGACAGATACATTTGACAAACGGTCTTTTAAATTTTGCGGTAATTCATGAATCGCATCAATCACCAATCGGTCAAAATTAGTTACACATTCTCTGGATGGATATTCTTGGACTGCTTCAACTGGTGAATACTCACCAATTTCCGTGATTTTGTATTTGCCCATAAATATTTTACCCACAAAAAAGATGATTCCACCTACAATCGAAAATGCAACCCAGAAGTTCCAGCCATGTACCATCATGACACCGCCCAAAGCCCCCAGAAGAGCAACAATCGCAAAATACCCCAACAATAGGCAAAATCCTTTTGTATCCCTTTCTCTTATTTTCTCCGCTATTAATGGAACCACTTCCATACCACAGCCAGAACATGTGATACTCTTTTTCCGGCCGTACTCATCCAGACGATATGTCTGTCCACAGTGAAAACATTTTAGTAATTCCAAATCTTTTGGCATAAAAATCAACCTAATTATATCAGCATTTCTCTCTGTGTCTAAATAAATTCAGGTGCTTCATTGACCATAGCAGAAAGCGCTGAAGATAAAATAATACGCTAAGAAGTTTGCTTTTTTCTTTAATTTTCCACTATTATGTGTAAACTTATACAAATTACTATTATCATAATGGTAGTTAAGTTCAAATAAATTTCCTTAAATAAAATATGTTGAAATCATATTTAAAAGGAATATCAGAGGTTTCCAGTCGTGGAGATGCCAGGGAGGAAAGTTTCTATTCCATCCTTGAAGACTTTTTGCAGAAATACGCTGAATCGGCTGACAGAAAGAATATCCACATAACCACCCTGCCCAAAAAGACGGATGCAGGCAATCCAGATTTCAGAATATGGGACGGCAATCAGCATATCGTTGGTTACATTGAAGCAAAAGCGCCAACAACCGAATATTTGGATCAAACAGAAACCACAGACCAGCTAAAACGTTATTTAAAGACGTTCCCCAATCTGATACTTACCAACTTCCTTGAATTCAGGCTTTATCGTAACGGGGAATTAATAGATAAAGTCCTTACCGGCAGACCTTTTGTTTTGCATAAACTCAAAACACCGCCGCCGGTAGAAAAAGAATCTGATTTATTTAACCTGCTTGAAAAATTCTTTTCCTTCTCACTGCCTAAATTCTATGACGCCGAATCCCTTGCAAGAGCGCTGGCAGACAAGACACGCTTTTTAAGAGACGAAGTGATTGCCCAGGAATTAATTGAAGAAACAGGTTTGAAACCTGTCTCTACCCTTGAGGGTTTTTATGAGGCTTTTAAGACATATCTCATAAACGATCTATCAAAAGAAGACTTCGCCGATCTCTATTCACAAACCATCACTTACGGACTTTTTGCCTCCAGAACCCGCTCAAAGAACGGGTTTAACAGGAAACTCGCCTATGATAACATCCCGCACACGATTGGAATTTTAAGGGACGTATTTCGTTTTATTTCACTTGAAGAATTACCAAAGCAGATGGAATGGATTGTTGACGATATCTCTGAGGCGCTGGCGGTTGCTGATGTAAAAAATATCCTCCATCAATACTTCCATAAAGGCAAGGGAGAGGACCCTGTTATTCATTTCTATGAAACTTTTCTGGCTGAATATGACCCGAAGACAAGAGAACGCAGGGGAGTTTATTACACCCCTGAGCCTGTAGTCTCTTATATTGTGCGTTCTCTGCATACTATTCTGAGGGAACGTTTTGACAAAAAAGACGGTTTTGTAAACGAATCGGTTACGGTACTCGACCCGGCGGCAGGCACCCTCACCTTTTTAGCCGAAACTTCAAAAATCGCAGTGAAAGAGTTTACTGGAAAATATGGTGAAGGCGGCAAGGAACGTTTAATCAAGGATCACATCCTCAAGAACTTTTACGCATTTGAACTGATGATGGCGCCGTATGCCATAGGACATTTGAAGATGTCCTTTCTTCTGGAAGAACTTGGATATAAGCTGCAGGAGGACGACAGGTTTAAACTTTATCTCACGAATACCCTGGAGATGGAAGAACTTGCTCAAACCAAACTTCCCGGCACGGCATCCCTCTCAGAAGAGTCCCATTTGGCAGGCAAGGTCAAAAAAGAACAGCCTATATTGGTTATCCTTGGAAACCCGCCATATTCCGTAAGTTCAGCCAATAAATCCGATTTCATTGAAAGAGAGATGGAACTTTACAAGGAAGACGTTCGCGATGAAAAGAACATACAACCTCTTTCTGACGACTACATTAAGTTTATCCGTTTTGCTCACTGGAAAATCGATGAGGCAGGCAAAGGCGTAATTGGAATGATTACGAACAATTCATATCTTTCTGGATTAATCCATCGCGGCATGAGAAAGAAATTATTAGAAAGTTTTAATGAAATTTATATCCTGAATCTGCACGGAAACAGCAGGATTGGGGAAATGTGCCCGGATGGTTCCAAAGATGAAAACGTATTTGATATCCAACAGGGTGTATCAATAGCGCTCTTTATCAAAGACAAAAACCAAAAAGATTTGGGAAAGATATTCTATCAGGACGTTTATGGTCTGAGGGAAAAAAAATACGAATACTTGAGCAAAAAAGACATTACATCAACAAAATGGGAAAGATTAAAGCCGTTCGAGCCCTATTACTTCTTTGTAAAAAAGGACTTTTCGCATCAGACAAGTTATAACAAATTTTGGAGTATCCAGGAAATATTTATCCAATCATCAAGCGGCGTAAAGACCCATCGTGACCATTTCGTCATAGGGTTTACAAAAGATGAAATCAAGCAAAGAATGATGATATTCACCGGCGAGTTATCGGATGAATTGGTGAGGCAAGGATTGAATTTAAAGGATACGCACGATTTTAAACTAAAAGAGGCAAGGAAATTACTTAAAAGAGATGATTGGGGGAAATCTATTATTCCGTACTCGTATCGCCCATTTGACAATAGATTTGTCTGTTACAGACCGGAGTTAATTGACAGAGATAGATATGAAGTAATGCAACATTTTTTAAAGGATAATTTAGGAATATGTGTAACAAGGCAATTATCTACTTTGAATTTTTTACATGCCATTGTAACAGATAAAATTGGTGATATGTGTTTTGTTTCAATTAAAACAAAAGAAACTGGTTATTTTTTCCCACTATACCTCTACCCCGAAAAAAGTAAGCCTGAAAAGGGATCTTCGGTTCGGAATTTGATGCTTTTTGAGCCAAAGACAGATTATTGGGCAAAAAAACCGAACCTGTCTTCCGCAATAATCGAACAATTGACAAAGAATTATAAGAAATCACCTTCTCCCGAACAAATCTTTTTCTATATTTACGCCGTCCTCTATTCAAATACCTATCGCACAAAATTCTCAGAATTCCTGAAGATTGATTTCCCCAGAATTCCTTTTACTAAAGACTATAAATTGTTCGCCAAAATGGCCGATTATGGAAAAATGCTCGTTGATTTACATCTGCTGAAATCACCGGAACTTGATCCACCCATCGCCAGGTTTCAGGGCAAGGGTGACAACACCATCGAGAAATTGAGATATGAACCCACACGATTATTTATCAATGGAAACCAGTATTTCGAAGGCATAGAACCGGAAATTTTTGGTTATCAAATTGGAGGCTACCAGGTATGTGATAAATGGCTGAAAGACAGGAAGGACAGAAAGCTATCGCTTGATGAGATAAAACATTACTGCAACATCGTCACGGCCATCAGAAAGACTCTTGAGATTCAAAAAATGGTAGATAGTATTTATCCAAAATTGGAAGACGAGATAATAAACAATATTTTAAAAAGTGACGTGTGACGAGTGGCGGGTGACGAGAGAAACGTCATCTGCCATATCCTGCAACTGTGCTGCAACGGGTATTTTTACCAATTCCTTGATTCAAATTCGTGTGAACGATGAGATGTATCCTTTGTCATCCCATGCCCGATCAGCTTCCAGTAATCCTGCTCCCTTTCATAGGTAATCTTGTAAGAATAATCTATCATCCTCCACCGCCAGAAAAAGAAATGTGACATCCCCGTTACAAATATATCAAGACGCCTGGCCTTCGGGTTTACATCCTCAAACATAGCCACACAATGTTTTATCGCCTTAGGAGCAAGTTCTCCCTTTGCAATAGCAGCGTACTGATACTTTTTGCCTTCTTTATGATCCACATCCAATTTTGCCACATGCTCCATGATTTCCGGATAATATGTATCGAGATAATTTTCCCCCGTATCGGTCATTAAAAACACTTCAATGGGAACTAATATTGGCTGGTCTACGGTATTCCCAAGATTGTAAAACCATATAATGTATTGTACTTCTCCACCTGTGCCTTTGTTATGCACGTAGGTTTTGGGCGCATTCCACGAAAAATCAAGCTGGGAGGCGCTGGAGACGCGAACTATGCTTATTGAAAGTAATAGCAGTCCGAAAATGAAGAATTTAATTTTCACCGAATCACTCCTTCTTTTTTATCATCTGAATTTGCCCTTTTTTTGCTTTCTTTGGCTCGACGACAATCAACCTTGTTGCCTTGTAAATATAATCACCCATCGGTGTGCCATCATTATCGGCTTCGATTCCCATTGCATAAAACCTTACCGGATTGGCCACAAAAAAGTCTGAAAAAGGTGCCTGCCATTTTACATGCCAGAATTTCTGCTGAGTCCCCTTTTTCGTATGTGTCGCAAACCGCCCACCGGCTTCTACCTGAGTATCCTCATCGTCCCCCACATTAATGAAGTTACCTACCAGCCTGCTCCCATAATAACTATCCTGTGCAGTAATCTGAAATCCATGAAACTCCGTATCCGTTTGTTTAAATGACACCAGAATATCCACAATCTCCCCCGGTACACATTTGTCTAACACGAATAACATAAACTTTCCCTTGCCTGAATTAATGGGATACTGGTAGTGGCATCCCAATATGCCACACGTATACCCGCTGGGGGCGGTATACAACACATTTATTTTATCAACTCCCGCTCCCAGGCAGTTTAAAGGCGCACCGTCTGAGCGAGCATATACGGTTGGAATACACAGCATACCCATTATAAAAATACCGGCCAAAGTCACATAACAAATCCGTTTTAATGTATTTCCCATTTTTAACCCTTTTTATTCAATGATATTAATTTAATCAAATCAATCCCGTAGTTTATCGGTACGCCAAAATTAGACCCTCGAAATCCAGGAAAGACGCCATAATTGATCCCGATTACCTTTCCCTTATTATTAAAAATAGGGCCGCCGCTGCCCCCGGCGGTAGTTTGCGCATCGTATACAATCCTGTTTTGCAAAATATCGCTTAAATGCCCTTGTGTTGAAAGCGGCCTGATCAGTCCCCAATTTGAAAGTTCCTGCACCAGGGGAACGAACGGCATGTTAAAAAGTTGTCTTACAATCTCCGGGTCTGTCTTTGCAAAAATAGCGCCCACCCCTGCCGGATACCCTAACAGTATTATGGGTTCACCAACCACCGCACCGCGCCCTGTATAATCTAATTCGAGAACTGGAATTTTTGCGCCCCGCATATCTATGCGCAACAATGCAACGTCTACCTCATCGGAAATTTTCTCTACTTTCAAAGGAAATGGTTCTTTAATACCGGGGAAAAATGCCCTGAATACCTCAAATCTCGGTTTTATAGCCGATTCCAATTGGATATAAGGAGACATTTCCATTTCCCACCACGGCTCGGCAATATGACGATTGGTCAGGATCAATCCATCCGCACTGACCAAGAAGCCTGTACCTGTATATTCATTGATACCACGCTGCCCCCTGCCCATCATCATGAGAGGCTCGCCTGTCTCTTCATCAAAAAAATAAAAGGTTCCCTGGATCAGACATATCCCGCCGCTATAGGTCTTAATTATATTCTCAGCGACAGACCTTTCTACCTCAAGGGTTCGTACTATTTCTACTGTCTTCGATAGTCTTGCGTATTGGTTATAAAAATATAATACCAAACTACCGACGATGATAAATAAGGTAGTTATAATCCCAATCTTGAAGGAATGAGAAGATTGAGTAAAAGCCTCCCACATAAGTTGCTTAAAAAATGCCGTTGCCGTGTTAAGCCGCCCTCTTCGTGAAGAACGCGCTATACCCAACGAGTCTTCCAGCATCTCAGACAAAGGTTTACATACATCAGCTTCATCCGTTTTAATTCGGAATCGCACCTTAGGACCGCCGTCACCAAACTCAATCAAATCACCGTCTTTCAGCACAGTTTCGTTAATTAATCTGTTGTTTACCAGTGTTCCTTTTATACTTCCCTTATCGCGTAATATATAATCGCATTCATTGAGTTGTATTTCGGCATGACGATCGGATGTGCTGCCGTCGATATCCGGATCAAAACGAAGTTCATTTGAAGCGTCTGTTCCAATAGTTATCTTTTGGGACGCAAAAACTTCCGTATCGCCTCGATGGCTACCTGTTAAATGGACAAAGACGGCCTTCAAAGGGTGGCTTCCTTATGTTTAGTCTAAAATTTACAAAATACCTTCTCTACGATAACATGCGTCTTTCAGCACAGCTATAAATGGCAAATTTCTGTATTTATTATTGTAGTCCAATCCGTATCCGACAACAAAGTCATCCCCGATGTCAAAACAGGAATATTCGGGCTGGATATTAAAGCGTCTTCTGCTCGATCTGTTTAAAAGAACGCAGCTCTTGAGTGTTCTGGGCTTGTATTTCCTTATATCATCCAATACCCTTTTCAGGGTACTACCCGTGTCGGCAATGTCATCGATCACCAAGACATGTTTACCTTCTATATCGATCTTAAATTGACGATTAATCTTTGTTTCTGTCGTTGGGAAAGTAGACTCACCGTACGTTGCGGCATCGATAGTATCCAGCCTGATAGGAAAAGGAATCAAACGAATCAAATCAGCAAGAAAAACAAGACTCCCATTGAGGACCGCAATAATTGTCCACTCTTTGCCCGTGTAGTCACGAATCAATGTCTTCGATAGTTCAAGGAGTTTATTTCGTATTTGATCTTCGCTGATTACAATCTTCGCAATATCTTTTTCCACTTCCTCTATCCTCCCTTTAGTTCATTCCGTTATATTATTTCGTTTTACGGGTACTCTGGGCTTTAATTAGTTTCTTTGCACGAAAGGTTAGATACCAACTGATCCCTATCGCTATAGGCACAAAAATGGCTTTTGCAGTAGTTAATGAAACATTAATAATGTGACTGGCCTCCAAACTTTCAAAAACAAAGCCGAACAAATGAATGGTATAGTACGAAAGAACAATCACAGATAAACCTTCTACCGTATGCTGCATCATCATCTGTGTCTTTGTTGTTTCATCCACGCTCCGTTGAAGTTCCAGGCTCTGCTCCTGCAAAATGAGGTCTATTTTCGTGCGTAACATGGTAATCAAATCCGCCATTTCTCGCCGTATGCCGTCGATACGAATAAATAATCGCTGGTATTGGTCGCCAAGGGTATCAGCCTTTTCCATAAAAAATCTGGAGAGCGCCGGATAATTAAACCCGCCGTCGCCTTCCCTCCAATCCTTAAGAATTCTTCGTATCACATCCCTTTTCAAGAGTGTGTCATTCATACGATGCCGCGATTCCTCAGCAATGCCGGAGATATCACCAAAGTTATTGCTTAATCCGTGCAGCCACCCCTTTAACGCTTCCGGAAGAGATTTTGGCAAATTCATGCTAATGATACGCATCTTGGATACAATGGTTGACTCTAAAATATCCAGTTTGTCCATTGCTAAAATATATCGTTGTCTTTCCACACTCAAGAGTTGATAATTTGTCTCCAAGGTGATAATCTCTTCGACAATCTTATCGAGCATCTGATCATCCGGCGATATAACAAATGTATCTTTCCCCGTTCCTTCCACCTCAAAACCTGCTGCAACTTTGTACTTGTCATAGACGTGGCTCATGTATCTTTGCCCGGGCAAAAGGAGATGCAAGTCTTCTTTGGTGAAGGTCGCACCTGGCACAATCAGGTAACACTCAAAGAGTTTATTTTTATGTACAGGGACGTCTATGCTCTGAAAAAGTTTTTCTCCATTCGTTAATTTCCCATTAACTGCCGTACAGATAATTCGATACGTGTATACTTCCTGATCCTGTCTCAGTTTTATGGTAACCTTCGTATCGTTAATAATCTTACTTACACAAGCTGTATCGTCATTCCACTGAAGACCCGACGCCTGTGTATTCAGGCCGCTTGTCATTCTCAGGAATCCTTCTCTGGCTTTATTTTTATCAGCAATATCCTGCATATAGCCAATTACTTTTATGCGAATCTTAAGCGGGATTGCAGGCGCTCCAGCCGCTGCATCGGGAACTTCTTCTGCTGCTGAGACTGCTCTCTTTTCTCCAACTTCACTTCGTTCCCTTGAATCAGGAACATACTGGGGCAAAGATGTGTCGCCTGAAACATAACGATCCGATACAAACAATGAGCAATAACACCTCCCGTTTTTTTCAACATCCAGAAAACAATAGGAACACGGGCAAATAATATCACAATCCAACTGATATTTTCCGGTAGCCAAACGGCAAGGACACGCCTTATATCCGTAACGCTTCTCGTTAACAGCAAGTCCTGTAAGAATTTCTTCGACTACCTGTTTATCAGGATTAATTGTGTAGCCGTGGCTCTTTGCCTCTCTCGTCAGCCATTCGCGCATTTTTTCAATGGTTTCGCGATAGACTCCCTCCTTTGAAGATAAACCGGGTTTGATTTCACCATCTTCTATTTTAATCCTTTCCTGTTCCTCTCTCAGTGAAGGGAGTTTCAATAAATGCCGCAGCCTCGACTCGTGGAAACCAATTACACAAGTGCCGTCAATATAGGTTACGGGAAATGAACGTTGTTTACTGAGATGATACGACTCGGCAATGGCATTTTCCTGCTCGGTTCCATCTAACAAATCAATTACTATAGATTTGTAATGTATATCGTGTTTCTTTAAAAATGTCTCAACCCTATCACACCAATGACAGGTTGATATTCTGTACACCCTTACGTCCATATTTTGTATATCAAACAATGTTAAAACTTTTGTAATTGTTTCGAATTTTGGATTTCGTGCTTCGGATTTAGCAAGTCCTTAATGAACAAAAATTTACAAGGTAGACCCTCATGAGCCTTAATAGCACACAAAAGGGCATGAAAATATATCACCCTCCCTTGATCCCTCCCATCGTTCGACTGAGCGTTCGTCTGAGCTCACGCCGAAGACTCACGACGAAGTCAAGGGAGGGAAAGTTCTCTCGCCCCTTGTGGGAGAGGGTCTGGGTGAGGGGTATTTTCGTGCCAATACTATAACCTTCTGATATCGTAATCGCCGCCTATTTCGATTAATTCAAATATAACCCCGCACATCCGGCATCTGGCCTGGTCTCCGATCCCGGGGTTTTTCCCAAAATTAACTTCCCATCCGCATACAGGACAATAAAATTTCACTTCATGTTCCCCGTCTTGAATAAATTGCAGTAATCTCTGAAGACCATTCACGTGTCCCGTTTCTGCTTTAGCAAACTCCAGAAACATCTCTCTTAACTGTGCGTCGGATACTTTCTCTGCAAATTCATTATATATCCGCACCGCATCCTTCTCGAATTCAAGGTCGGTCTCAATCATCCTGATAATCGACAAATATCCATGATGCATGCCTGTATTTCCCCTGTTTCATTTCCTTATCACAAGGAGTTAATTTTATCTCTGATTTTAAAACTTTGCGTCCTTTGCGCATCTGCGGTAAATCATTTATCTTCTATCCTATCGCTGCCGCTTCCAATCAGCCGTAAAATATGCCCCCGAATGATCTTTTCGTGATCGACTTCATTTCTGTGAAGACCTTCCAGCAGTGTGTGGATTTCCGGGTCTTTCACGATATCATGCTGTTCCTGATATCGTCTGGTTGCCTCGATTTCTAATGCAAGCGCTTGTTCGAGTATTTTCAAATCGTTCTCTTTGCTCCTACCCGTTGCATTATCCCTCATCGTTCTCTCCGCTCCATTTCAAGTTGTTTCAATATGCGATTTTCCTCAAAAACACCTTCACTATTTCCCACCTTATCGTAAATAGCACGCAGGATACTGTGTGCTTTTTCCGATTTCGGATTCAACTGAATAGCCTTTTTAAGCTCTGCAGTAGCTTCATCAAACATATTCTTTTTAAAATAGCAAACACCAAAGAAATAATGGCCGTCCTCCAACTCCGGATTAATTTCTACTGCCTTTTTACACGCATCAAATGCCTCTTCCTGTTTTTCGATTAAACTGTAAGCAACTGCCAGATAAAGATATCCCTCGGCTTCTTTTTTATCTTTTTTCGCAGCGTACAATTCTATTGCTTTTTTATATTCAACTATAGCCTCAGAAACTTTCTCTTTAGCCACGTAGGCAAAGGCGATATTGTAATACGCCTTCGGTTCATTGGGGTCTACTTCGATTGCCTTTTTCAGTTCCGCTATCGATTCATCGTGCATGTTCTTCGCATAGTAAGCAATGCCTAAATTAAAATGGGCATCGTAATGCCTTTGGTTCAGTTCCAATGCCTTTTTAAATTCCGTAATTGCCTCGTCGAACTTTCTTTTGTTATAAAAGTAAAGCCCTTCGTTGTTATGATAATCTGCCTTATTCCCACAACCTCCCATTATGCAAAATACCAATAATACTATCCAATTGAAGCCCGGAAAGATTTTATTCTTTATCAACATTTATAGACCCTGTTCCTTCTTCTTTGTAGTCAGCTATCTTGTTCTTATCAAAATAACATATCTTATTTTTCCCCGTCTTCTTTGCGTGGTACATAGCTTCATCGGCCTTGCCGATTAATTCCTCCTTCAAAAGCGCCTCCTTCGGATATGATACGACACCAATACTCATGGTAATGGTTTTACATGGAAGCGCATCGGCATACAACCATTTTTTTGTGCGAATTGCCTGCAGTATATAAAGAGCCACACGCAAGCCGTCTTCAATCACCGTATCAGGAAGAATTACCGCAAATTCTTCACCTCCATACCTCGCCACAAAGTCCGTTTTTCTCGTCGTCTCTAAAAATATGGGAGCCAATTCCCGAAGCACCTCGTCTCCGGCCAGATGACCATTCACGTCATTGTATTGTTTGAAATTATCCACATCTGCAAAGATCAGGGTAAACGTGCTGGAATTCCTTCTTGCCCTTTGTAATTCACGGTCTAAAAATTCATGAAAATAGCGATGATTATAAACCTTGGTTAGACCATCCGTAATAGAAAGGTGCTTGTAATGCTTTACCATGCGCGACTCTTGCAACAACTTTTGCCGTTCCACGGCTTTTTCTATAATAACCTTCATTTCCTCAAGCCCAAAAGGCTTACAAATGTAATCGTATGCGCCGAGTTTCATTGCGTTAACGGCAGATTCGACTGTACTATACGCAGTAATAATTATTACGCAAATATCCGGATTTATTTTTTGTACGCGCTGTAACAATTCCAGTCCACTCATACCCGGCATTTTGAGGTCGGTAATAACGATTTCAAAGGGTTCATTTTCAATCTGTGCAATCGCATCGTTACCGTCTTTTGCCGTTTTCACTGCGTAACCAGTCTGAGATAGCGCATCGAAAAGCATATCACGAATTATTTCCTCGTCATCAACAACAAGTATTCGCACCCGCTCAACAACTTCCGTTAATGTGTCCATCATTTAACTGCCCCTTGATTAAACATTTTTATCGCTCTTTACGGGTAAAATTATCGTAAACACCGCACCCCTACCTAACCGGCTGTCCACCTCAATGCTCCCTTTATGGTTTTTTATAATATCATAACATATAGATAAACCAAGTCCAGTTCCTTTCCAGTCCATCTTGGTCGTAAAAAACGGCTCAAATATTCTATCCTTATATTTTTCGGGAATCCCGCAACCCGTATCCTTAAATTCTATAGCCACGTTGCCATTTTCATTTCTGGTCGAGATAAATAACTGCCCGCCTTCCGGCATCGCTTGCTGCGCATTGATAATTATATTGGTAAACACCTGTTGTAACTGTCCATGATTCCCCTCAACCTGTTTTATGTCCGGGACTAAATTTTTAATCACTTCAATCTTATTTTCTAAAAGCTGACGTTCTATGAGAGACAAAGTATTCGCAACAACATTATTTACGTTAACAGGCACGACTTCTTCGGGTGATTTCCTTGCAAACTGAAGCAGATTCTGTATTATTTCTTTACAACGACGCGACCCGTTCTCCATGTGTTGTAAATATTTCTTAAACGCATAAACCTCTTCTATCTTTAAGTTTTCTTTTGCTAATGTATCCAGCATAAATTGTGTATAACCCAGGATACCTGCGATGGGATTATTCAATTCATGCGCAACCCCTGCCCCCAATTGACCAATGGCTGCTAATTTGCCTGCCTGCACCAACTGATGCTGTTTTTCCTTCAATTCCTTAGTTCTTTCCTCTACCCTCTTTTCCAGGGTAACGTTTAACAAACTAATCTTATTAAATGCCTCGTGTAACTCTTCTGTTTTGCCTTGCAGTTCTTGATGCGCTTTATTTAAACGCATTAACATATCATTGAAAGCCGCCCCTAATAAGCCGATTTCGTCCCTGCTTTTTACACTCGCTTTGTAACTCAAATCGCCATTGGACACCCTGGACATTCCATGTATTAAAGTCCGTATCGGTTTTACTATACTTCCGGACAAGAAAATGCTTATGAATACTACCAGGAAAAGACCGATAATTAAAACGTATGTAACATCATATTTTAACTTCGATAAATTAGACAAGGCATCTCTTTTCTCCTGCACAACAATAATCCGCCATTCAGGCAACTCATACTCCGTCGTGCTGGAATATTTTTCAGCGCTGTAAAAAAGCGTCTCTGAACCCGAATCAGAAGAATCTATAACCCCGGACTTTTTCTCCGGATCAAATGGCGCCTGCCTGAACAACATTTTTTTCTCCGGATGAGCAACATAGTATCGCCGGTCATTTATAATCGTAACAAAACCCGTATTCCCAATCGTAATACTATCCACAATCTCCCACAAACGCTCCATATTAAGTTGTCCGACCAGCGCAGCATATATTTTCCCATTTTCATCTATTAAAGGAACCGAAATGGCAAGAACAACCTTATAAGGGTCGAGAATGACATGGGCATCTGATACAAATACATTCCCTTTTACTGCTTCAAGAAACCACTTTTTAGATCTCCATTCTCCCCGGTAATTGTATGTGGTAGAGGTTATTACTCGACCTTGAGTATTGATCATGGTAATGTCTTCAAAACGTTTGTAATAATCCTGGATTTTTCTCATTGCCAATAACTTTTTATCTGCATGTATCCCCGAATTCTTCATGTCTCCACTTTCCGCCAGCACCTTCATATCGGCTACACAACTACTCATAAAACGACCTACTTCTTCCCCGGTATTTTTAGCTAACAACCCAAGATTATTACAGGCATCGTCTCGTATAAGGCCTTCAGTATATTTAAACAAAAAGAGTATCCCTATAAATAGGGGTAAAAGTCCTACCAGTACAAAAGGAAGGGCTATTTTGAATCCTAATTTTCTAAAGAAGCTTATATTCCCCAATTTTATCCTTTAGTTTGAAAGTAGTTCCGTCCAACATTCGTTGAACTTTTTCTGAACATCGGGTAGTAGAATCTTATAAAATTCCAACTTATTAATTGTTCTTTTGTCTATAAAAACGTAAGAATTTTTTAATATTTCTTTCTTTACATAGCGCCATGCCTTTCTATTACAACTGGCATAATATGAGTAATTGGTCTGCCGGGCGCTGATTTCCGGACGAAGCATAAAATTGATAAAACTTTCAGCAAGTTGCTTGTTTCTTGCTCCTGCAGGAATAACCACGACATCAACCCAGAAACTCGTACCTTCTTTAGGTACTATAAATTTTATGTTGTTATCTTCATCATTAAGTATGGCTGCATCTCCGTTATAACACTGGGCAATCCATAATGTTTCGTTTTTCAACTTTTCCCTAATCTCATTATAAGCTATGAAGCATTCATTATGGAGGAGAGGTTTCAGTTCCTTTAGTATCTTTAGCGTTGCGTCCAACTCGCCGGGGTTTTGTGGATTTAATTGATACCCCAACAGTTTCAACCCAACGGACATAACTTCATAGGGATCATTCACCAACGCCGTATGTCCTTTATATTTCGCGTCCCAGAAAATACGCCAGCTGTCAACGGTGTCCTTTACGTATTTTGCATTATATGCAATACCGGTAACCCCCCAGTCAATGGGGACACAATACCCCTTCCATTTATTTATAATAGTCCTGAACCTTGCATTAAGATTACGCAAATTGGGAATATCCGCCCCGTCAAATTTCAGCAGCAATTTAGATTTTATCATTGCATCCATCGACCCCTCACTTGGGAAAACAAGATCGTACCTGCCCGGTTCAGACTGGACTAAAGAGTACATAGCGTCTTCAAGATCATAGAAATCGACATTCACCTTAACATGAAATTCTTTTTCAAAATCTGAAACAATCTCAGGGTCAAGATAATCCATCCATGTATACACATTAAGTATGGATGAATTGTCCGTGGTACTTTTTGATGTGTCCGATTGGAGAACCTTTAGTTCTAACCCAAATATATTTTGAACCATGAATACCAGGGTTACAATAAAGAAAACGTATGCAACTCTTTTTGTCATCACAATTATTAACGTAAAGATGGTTTTGGTTTTAATTCGGCAAGTTGACTAAGAAAAGGCAGGTATTTCCACTGATAATTATATTTTTTACTCAACTCCTTAATCATGCGATGATACTTTTCATACAGATCGTACAAAATTTCTTTGTAGTGAGGATTACAATAAAAAATACGGCATCCAAGTGTTCGTAAGTCCCGGATACTGCATTCATTGTCCTTCAGAAAAGGACAAACATTGTCAGAAACATTGAAGTCCGGCACTTCCACGTTCTGCGTAATATAGTCAACCTCAATACTGCTGGTATAGAGGACATGACCAAACGTGCTGAAATTACAACACGTTCCACACGTGTTACAACCGGGGTTTAACTGTGCTAACTCTTTTTCTAAACACTGATATAATAGTGACAATTCGGAATAGAGATTTTCCTGCACTACTTCCCGTGTTGTCATATTAGCCAAAACGTCCTTCATATGTTTTTAAATTGTCCTGTATATCCTTTAAGGTATGCAATTTTCCTTTATCCACACCGGGACATGTATTTTTCAATTTTTCCCACTCTGACCTGTTTTCCAGATTCGATCCCCAGAATGGAAATGCCTTACACTGACAAGGTCTGACGTCGTAAATCTTGCATCCGTTATCGTACATAATACAATCGCCGTTACCGTACTCAACCAGACTACACCAGCCATTAAAACTCCTCAAATAATATTTGGCAAATGCGTCCTGCGTAATACCCAGAAACGATGATATTCTTTCTACTTCTTTTTTATTGACCCATATCACACCAGGTTCACCGCGACAGCACCTGCCGCATCGCTGACATTCGAATTTGAGCCCTTCTTTGAACCATGGTAGTGTACTACTTTGAACACCCTTGTTTTTGTCAGATTTTACGTTATCCATATTCAAATCTCTTATAGTATTGCTCTGTAAAAACTTCTTTTCCCCATTCCCTGCTTTCACAAGGACGAGTTTTATGAGGATTTCAAAACCGGCCAGTACATAAAGTTCATATAGTTAATACGCACTTCCCTCTTAAAGAATGCCGGTGTAATACGCAAAAGAGGCACTCTTGGCGCTCGGTCTTCATTTTCTTCATGCGCATCCCAGGGGGTAAGCCAACCCTCAAGAAAGTTTGAGAACCCAAGATTTCTTTGCAGACCATGATGTTCTTCCCGGGTTTGCATTATTTCATTTGCGGCCGTATCTTGTACTATTTTTTCCTCATTTGCAAAAGCACTGATTGTTTGTATGAATATCCATAAGCTTAGTAAAAACATCGTAACTGGAATACGTTTCTGCATATTTTTCCTACCCCTTCTGCATAATTGGTTGTCGGAACATTTGTGAGATGTGTTTTTTCCAAAAAGTACCAAAAAATACCATATATTCCAAGAAAAGGCAATTGTCATTTTAATCAACAGAATTTCCGGCGAGGTATCCGGTGGAAAATGCCGCCTGGAGATTAAACCCCCCTGTTGGGCCGTCAATATCAAGCGTCTCTCCCGCAAAATATAACCCCTTTAGAAGTTTAGATTCCATTGTCTTCGCATCGACTTCGTCCAGATTTACTCCGCCTGCTGTTACAATAGCCTCCTCAACAGGACGATGACGAAGCAGTGTAAGACGCAATCCCTTGAGTTGTTTTAGAATCTTCCTTCTTTCCGGTGTTGTTATTTGAGATGCCTTTTTATGAGGTTCAATATTACAAAGACTCAATAGAACAGGGGCTAATTTCTCCGGAACGAAAACAGTAAGGCATGATTTAACAACCTTACCACCCTGTCTTTTAATCTGGTTTAAGAGAATACGATCGAGTTCTTCTGTTGAACAATTGGGTTTAAAGTCTATATGAATTTGTATGAAACCATTTGGCAGGCATTCGACAAGCCGTTTGCTCATATCCAAAATGGCCGGTCCGGAAATGCCGAAAT
Source organism: Planctomycetota bacterium (assembly GCA_016873155.1). Taxonomy (GTDB): domain Bacteria; phylum Planctomycetota; class Brocadiia; order Brocadiales; family Brocadiaceae; genus Wunengus. The sequence goes on from VGXX01000008.1 coordinate 20,406, forward strand.
GAGTAAAAAGCGCCTCCCCAAAATGTTCTGCAATCTTTTTGTTCAGTTGATACGCCGAGATATTTACGTTTTTTATGGGCGTTCCCTGTAAGGATTTTACCCACGTCTCTTCTGACTCAAAGGCAATAATTGCAGGGTATGTTGGACAAATTGAGTGACCTACGCTGGCGGCTAGTTTATAGCCGTCTCCCGTACTTCCGGTAGCCGGGTAACTCAGCCCACCTGTGGCAATTAAAACATTGTGTCCAAAAATATTACCGTGATTCGTCTCTGCCCCTCGGACATGATTGTTTTCAGATTTTAGTCGTAAAACATGCGTATTGGTCTGTATTTCTACCTGAAAATCCCGCATATATGTTTCAAGCGCCGCCAAGATAGAATCTGCTTTCTGGCTCTTTGGGAAGACACGTCCTTTGTTCTCGACAACCGTTTCCACATCGTGAGATAAAAGGAATGAACGCAATTTATCATTATCGAACATTTCCAATGCCATACGGAGAAAATTCCCTCCCTTCCCGTATGCCTTGATAAATAAGTGCATTGGAGCGGTGTTGGTTACATTGCAACGACCGGTAGCACACATGAGAAGTTTTTTACCTAAACGGTCTTTTTTCTCAAGCAGGATGACCTTTTTCCCCCTTTCAGCGGCCCGACCGGCGGCCATCATTCCCGCAGGACCACCGCCGATAACAATTAAATCATACATATTCTTCATAGCACACCCGTAGCCTAAACCAAAAATGAAAATATATGTGACGAGTGGCGTGTGACGGGTAACGTTTTTCCCTGTCACACGCCACTCGTCATTCGTCACTCTAAAAAACTTTCTCGGAAACTTGTTTCTGAGTCTAATCTATGAATGCCTTCTTCTCTGGCTATTTGAATGGCATGCTCGAATTCATCACGGCTGATAGGCCGATTTATCTCAGGATATTTGTTGGCAAGACCACAAGGACGATATTGATCCATGATATTAACGTAGGTATTCAATGAAATCTCCTGGGCAAGAAATTGCATGACTTTCCGCGTGCCAGCTAATCCATTTGGCATTATAAGATGGCGAACGATTAATCCCCTCTCTGCAACGCCACGCTCATCTACCACAAGGTCGCCTACCTGTCTGTGCATTTCCTTAATAGCTTTCATAGCTATCTGGGGATAATCCCTGGCTTTGCACAGTTTTGCAGCAACTTCACTATCGGAGAACTTGAAATCGGGCATATAAATATCAAAGACCCCTTCTAAAAGTTCAAGAGTTTCAACATAATCATAACCTCCGGTATTATAGACTAAAGGTATTCTCAAACCTTCTCTCACAGCAATAAGAAGCGCTTCAAGTATTTGTGGTACAACGTGGGTTGGTGTCACAAAATTAATGTTGTGGCAGCCCATGTTTTGAAGTTCGATCATCATCAGAGCAAAACGTTCCGATGAAATTTCAAACCCTTCTCCCAGATGGCTAATCTCATAATTTTGGCAAAAAACACACCCCAAATTACAAGAAGTAATAAAGATCGTTCCGGAACCATGCATGCCGACCAAAGGTAATTCTTCACCGAAGTGAGGATTATAACTGGAAACCTTTGCTAATCTACCCACCTTACATACACCCACTTTGTTTTCAAGCCTGTTGACCTTGCATCGTCTCGGGCATATCTGGCATTGCTTTAAAAGATTTTGGGTCTTTTCAATCCTTTCCAGGAGTTTACCGGTCTTATACAAATTTATATAGGCAGGCTGTAACATAAGTTTTTTATCAATAATTTAATAGGCAAATTAATTTTATGGCTTATAATCATATGAGTCAATAACAAATCATTTTAGGATAAAATATACTTTAAAATTATAGGTTGCTAAATCGACCTGTAATTTGATATATTTTGTATAAACATGAACTGACAACAAGGAGCGGCATTACATTTTCATATCTTTATGTGAGCAATGTCCTCATTGGTACTTACTCCGAAAACAAGATTATAGAGGTTTAGTAAATGACGAAAAGATACTTCTATAACATATTCATCCTTTTTTTATTCTTCATGCCAGTTTTGGCAACCCACCATAGTGCGCATGCAGCATTCCCGGTAACGGAAAGAATCCCTTATAGTGATTTTAAGAAGCTGATTCAAGAGGACAAGCTGGAAGAGGTTATTCTGGATTCATTGACCATTAAAGGGATTTTAAAGGCCGAAGAAGGAGAAAAAGTTAAAAAAAATGTAACAACGGTGAAGGTCGATGACCCGGATTTGATTAAGGAACTCGTTGCACATAATGTAAAATTTTCCGCAACGTCACCCGCAAATGGAGGATGGCGACAAAACCTGTTTTTACTATGGTTTATCCCCATGATAATATTTTTAATTATGATGACGAGGCTGAGGCGAGGAGCAACCGGAGCGGGACTTATGTCCATTGGAAAGAGCCGGGCCAACCTTTATGTCGATAAAGATACCGGTGTTACTTTTGATGACGTAGCCGGTGTAGATGAGGCTAAGGAAGAGCTAAAAGAGGTCATAGATTACCTGCAAAACCCGCAAAAATACCAAAGGCTGGGGGGGAAGATTCCCAAAGGAGTGTTGCTTGTGGGACCGACCGGCACCGGCAAGACGCTGCTTGCCAAGGCAGTTGCAGGAGAAGCAAAAGTGCCGTTTTTCTCAATCAGCGGTTCTGGCTTTGTCGAGATGTTTGTGGGAGTAGGCGCTGCGCGAGTACGTGACTTATTCGCACAGGGGCAGGAAAAGGCCCCTTGTATTATTTTCATTGACGAAATTGACGCACTTGGAAAGGTTCGGGCTGCGGCTCCAATCTCTGGCGGCCACGAAGAACGTGAAAACACCTTAAATCAACTCCTTGTCGAAATGGACGGGTTTGACACCCGAAAGGGCGTAATCCTTATGGCAGCAACTAATAGACCAGAAATCCTGGACCCAGCGCTGCTCAGACCAGGAAGGTTCGACAGGCATATCCTGGTGGACAGACCCGACATCAAAGGGCGTGAAGAAATATTAAAAGTTCATTGTAAAAATGTAAAACTCGGCAAGGGCGTTGACATAAAAATCATTGCTGCAAGAACGCCGGGCTTTGTTGGAGCAGATTTGGCCAATGTAGTTAATGAAGCAGCCCTTCTTGCCGCGCGGGTGGGTAATGAGGCCGTGTGTATGGATAATTTTGAAGAAGCCATTAATCGTGTAGTTGCCGGACTAGAAAAGAAAAAGCGCGTCATGAGCAAAAAGGAGCAAGAGATTATAGCTTACCACGAATCAGGACATGCCCTCGTGGCAGAATCTGTGCCTGGCGCAGACAAGGTGCATAGAATCTCCATCATTCCGCGTGGAATTGCAGCGCTTGGATACACCCTCCAATTACCTACAGAAGATCGATATTTGCTGACGCGATCGGAATTATTGGACCGGCTTGCCGTACTTTTGGGTGGTCGTGTGGCTGAAGAAATTCACTTTAATGAAATCTCTACAGGGGCGCAGAATGATCTGGAACGGGCAACGGACATAGCGATGAGTATGGTAAGAGAATATGGTATGAGTGAAAAACTGGGACCCATGACGTTCCAAAATGGCAAGAAACCGCAATTTTTGGACATCGGCTTTCGTACCGGACGGGAATTGAGCGAGGATGTTTCAAAAGAAATTGATAGCGAAGTTAAGAAGATCATCTTCGACACCCATATAAGAGTAAAAGATATACTCATGAAGAACAAAGACCGCTTGCAAACTCTCGCAAAACTTCTTATGGAAAAGGAGGTCGTTGAAGGTGACGAACTAAGAAAGATTATTGCAGATACTACCCCTACCCAAAAGAAGGAATCCTCTGTCTAGGAAGATATCTCGAAAAAGAATCCAAATCCAATCTTCGATCGTATAGTAATCTCCCCCGTGCAATAAAAATATCTACCCGGCGGCAAATTTACCTTCCTCATGCCCACGTTATCCGCGATCTTGGTATAGGAATCTTCCTCTTTATTCAAAACGTATTTTTGAGAAGGATAAAATATAATACTGCCTAACGAACCCTTTGAATCAACGCTGTAAAGCGTTTTACCTACCACCAAAGGATTATCTGTTTGGAAATCGATAATTTTAATGTCCTGACCTTTAATCACCGTTGGTGAACCTTTTATATAAAAACGCCTTTCCTTACTACTGGCTTCAGAATAATATTCGGTATTGTTAATTCCTATATAATCACCGTCGCCCACAACAAAAAGTCCTCCCTTTGGCGGTATCTTCCACAGAGTAATATCACCGACGGAAAGATCTGTTTTTTCATCAAGCGATAACGGCACATACAGCGAAACATAACCTTCCTTCTCAAAGGTAAGTTTGAAGTTGCCGGGATTATAATCAATAGAAAAAACACCGACAGCATCGGAAGTAGTCTTTGTTTTTGATCCGCTAGATACCACAGCAATATTTGCAAAATTAACGGGTTTGCCAAAACCATCGGTGACCCTGCCGCGAAGGGTGCCACTTTCAAAGGCGCATACAGCTTTTGAAGCGAGAAGAACAACAATCACAGAAACAAATATTTTCCTAAACATTTTTTGCATATTCCTTTTGTTAATTTTCTATAATGAGACAATAAACGTCGTTTGAGTTTGTATTTCTAACACATCATTGGCACAATTGTCAAATTTATTTAATTGACAAGTACCACGCTAATTTATATACTTTTGTAACGTGTTGTAATAGTTTAGGCATAGTCCTAACAAGTATCATAGATAACGGGTTAAAATGGGAAGGAATAAGAATTATGAGAGGTAAATTTCGTCTTGCTCTGCTCTTTTCTGGTTTGTTGAGCGTGTCTCTTTTTCAAAGCAATAATTTATACGCAAAAGATACTCTGGAAGATGGTATCATTGGCTTAACCAAGGAAGAAGTTCGAGAAAAGTTGGGTAAGCCACCCTTTTTATATTGCGAGGAGGAACCTTACAGACGTTATGTAATAGTCAAACCGGAAAATGAAAGTCTCTTGAGGGCAACTTTCTTATACGACGTCATAATCCACGATTTGTATACCATCAAAAGAGACGGCAGTAGCCTTGAATACAGGATTTATTACGGTGAAGACGTTGCCGATGGAAAAAAAGTGCTGCGTGTGAAGGAGTATTCGGTGAAATTATCTGATAATCCTGTCCCTCTGGGAAAAGTTGCTGAGATTATTCCTGAGTTCAAGCCTGCTTACAAAAGCGCAAAGGTTTACCAGGAACGTTTGCTTGGTCTGAATACTATCCGCATCATATTTGTAACTCCGGAAACCAATGAACTGTCACAACACCTGGGAAGTCTGTTTGTGGATATGGATAAGGACATACAGGATTGGGCATTATCTTATGATGTCATGCTCTGCGCCGGTGAACCGGAAAATGTGTCGGTCAATAGTATGGTAAAGGAAGTTGTTGTTGCAGTTGACGGTGAATATCGTATCGGGAAAACATCAAACGTGTTTGGGTCGAAACTGATAAAAAATCCTTTGCAATAAAAATACTTACTTTTGTGAATTTTAAAAAGCAGTAATGATTAATGTTCAACTCATTTTTCTTACTGCTTTTTTTATTTATACTAAAGAGCTGATTTAACAGAAGGGGTAAATTCGTGAAAATTTGCTGCATCGGCTGCGGTTACGTTGGTCTTGTCGCTGCCACATGTTTGGCAGACATGGGGAATGATGTCATCAGTGTAGACATCGATAAAAACAAGATAAATAATCTTAAAAAGGGAATTATACCCATCTATGAACCGGGGTTAAAAGACATGTTGGATAGGAATGCAAGAGAAAATAGAATTATCTTCTCTACAAACATTAAAGACGGCATTCAAAAATCAGAGGTTATTTTTATTGCTGTAGGAACGCCTCCTGACAGGAATAATTGTGCAGATGTTTCTGCTATTACATCCGTTGCTGAAAATATTGGGCGTTACATGAACGGGTACAAGGTTATCGTAAACAAGAGCACTGCGCCAGTAGGAACTTTAGAGAAAATTGGAAAGGTGATAGAATCCGCACAGAACAAGCCTATTAAATACGATCTGGTTTCAAATCCGGAATTTATGAGAGAAGGTGAGGCTATTAAGGATTTCTCAAATCCCGATAGGATCGTAATCGGTGTGCAAAGTGAAAAGGCAAAGCGCATAATGACATCCATCTACAGCGGCATCTCCAGAACAGATAAGCCGATTATGTTTACCGACCTTCGCAGCGCCGAGTTAATCAAATATGCCAGTAATGCGATGCTTGCCACAAGGATATCTTTTATGAATGAAATGGCGCAATTATGTGAACATGTAGGAGGCGACATTAAAGCCATCGCACAGGGAATGGGGCTGGACTCACGAATCGGACCGCGATTTCTCCAGGCAGGCATCGGGTACGGAGGTTCTTGTTTCCCCAAAGATGTTAAGGCACTTGCTCAAATTATGAAACTAAACGGGATAGAACCCAGGATATTAACCGCAGTAGATGAAGTAAATGAACGACAAAAGGGTTCCCTCATTCACAAAATCAAGAAGCTGGTACCTCATTTGAAAGGTAAGAGTATTGCTATCTGGGGATTGGCTTTTAAACCGAAAACAGACGATATGAGAGAGGCGCCGTCCATCACGATTATTCGGCAATTACAGGAATTAGGGGTAAAAATTAAGGCTTTTGATCCAGAGGCGCAACAAAACGCAAGGAAGATTTTTAAAAACATAACATACCGCAATGACCCATATTCGGTACTGAAAGGGTGTGATGCCCTGGTTATTGTAACAGAATGGAATGAGTTTAGAGACCTTGAACTTAAAAAAGTCAAACAATTATTAAAACATCCAAATGTAATCGACGGCAGGAACATATACGAACCACGCGAAATGAAAAAACTGGGTTTTAACTATATATGTGTGGGTCGAAAATATTAATTCATTTTATTTCACAACCAGGGTGTTTTTACATTTTACCAACCGACACATATCCAAGAAATTGACTCGCCGTTCGCATGCTATTGAAAGATTTGCATTCCTCAGTAATTCGTCCAGGTCAAAGTGTTTTCCCAGACCCATCTTATCTCTGACCGGCGAAATAAATTCCTCGAACCGGGAGATAACCCTATTGTTACAGCCTGTATAATTTAATATAAATATTTCTCCATCCTCTTTACACACCCTTTTTATTTCGTTTAAGGTTTTTAGCGGATCGGGCACTACCGTGATGACATGCGCCGCAATGACCTTATCAAACGTATTGTCGGCAAAGGTCATGGATGATGCGTCCATATTATATAAATCTAAATTGAATAATCCGTAGTATTCCTTTTTTGCCTCGGCTTTATCCAGCATTTCCTGACTTATGTCTATGCCCGTTACATGAGCCTCTTTAGGATACAGAGGAAGCGATAATCCAGTCCCTACGCCGACTTCGAGTATTGTCTCGTTGGGTTTTACATCCATCATGTTAAAAGCAACATATCTTCCATGCTCAAAAATTTTTCCAAAAAAAGCATCATAAATCCATGCGTAAAATGAATATACTTTTTTTATATGCTCGCTCATAAAGAAGTTTTAATTATAACAATCCACCAAGATTTGACAAATTTTATCCTGTATTTTTCTGATGACACCAAGGTCTTTAAAATTATTCATTAAAATTGAAAAAGCAAGTGTATCGCCATTTAAGGTATCGATATAACCAGAAAGTGCAGACGTTTTTGCTATATAGCCGGTCTTTGCATGTATTTTATTTTTGTACCGAGAAGAAATCATCCGGTGACGTAATCCCCCATCAATTCCTGATACGGGCAAAGAATCATACAGCACATCTCTATATGGATGCTTGTTCATGTGCGCCAGGAGAGTCGTTATTATTCTAGGCGAAAGTTTATTGCCTTTTGACAAACCCGAACCATCTTCAATGTGATATTCACCGGGAGCAAAACCCAATTTCCTCATAAACGCATGCAAGACCTCTATTCCCGCATTTGAGCTCCCTTTGCCTTTAATCTGCAAACCCAATGTTTTTAATATTTGTTCGGCATAAAAGTTCTGGCTATTTTTATTCATCACGAGGATGGTTTGTTTCATCGTAGAGACGGTCTCTGTTATTTTTTCCAAATCTGAATTGAATGAATCCGTTTCGTCAATTACTCTGGCACAACCCTCTACTATAGTCCCTTTCTTCTCTAGAATTTCTTTAAAGACCGTTGCCAGATAAAGGGCTGGATTATGTACATTCACCCAAGTTTTTTCAGGAGCTGCATTGATCCAAAACTTTCCCTTTATAAAGATTTGATTCGTTCCGGGTTTCCGATATATCGAGTACGCATGTTCTTTCTTTTTGGATGTGCTGACACATTTATTAATGATTGTAAAGTAGGAGGTACTGGGTTCTACCAAGACAGTTACAATATTTCCTGGTTTTTTGCCAGAAATGAGCGTTATATCTACACAATTGTCATTAAAGGACAAACCGCAGCTTGGCGCACAATACCATGCAGATAATTGGTTTTCCGGCCAGTTAGGATTGGTATAGATACGATCAAAGACACTGTCATCTGCAATAATATCTCCTGTAACCTTACGAATACCTCTGCTTCTGATAGCGTTTGCCCACGACTCTGGAACAGCAGTAATGTTACCATTATAAAATCTGCCAGAAAGGTTAGGGTCGCCGCTTCCTCTGATAATAATATCTCCTTCAAGTTCACCTGATGCCGTTATTACGCCATGTGCATCAACGCTTGTTCTATATTCGAAATCCGGACCTAAATATTCTATTGCGGCGGCTGTAGTAAGAAGTTTCATGTTTGAAGCAATACAGAATAAATCATTGTCCCGGTAACTAAACAAGGGCGTGTTTTTCTTGACGGATACAACACTAATGCCATACGAGACGTTTTTTAGGGATGGATTTTCTAATAAAATTTGAATGCGGCTATCGAAATTGGCAGGGGTAGTTGCATTTGCCTCTAGAAGTTTCGTGAAAAATACACTGCAGATGAAAACAAGTATAAAAGTATTAAAATGTACTTTTAAGGTAAACTTGCAACAGTCCATAATCTTGCTAAAAACGGGAATGAAATTTATCTCTTACTTTTTGAGTATTTCTTAGTCTTTTTTGGTACAGCGGCGGCGAATCGTGCTTCTAATAGATTCCCGATTGTGCGCAAGACAAACACATGATCTAAAGGTTTTAAAATGAATATTTTTGCGCCTGCTTTAATAGAAGAGGATTCAACGCGCTTGGATTTTTGTTCACTGATCATTATTATTGGCATTTTTGCATTTAACTTTCTAATTTCATGTAAAATATCCCCCCCAGGCGACTCTTGCACCGAAGTGCTAACGATAGCAATGTCCATGCTTCTCTCCTGTAATATGGTTAAAGCCACCTGTTTATTAAGGGCAACTTCTGTTTCATAACCATGCTGTTCAAACAAATCCCTTAAGGTATCAACTGTTTGCCGTTCATCCTCTACGATCAATATCCTTGCAGAAGGCATATTCCCCCTTTCATTTTCTTTAGCGATTTAGTATGCGCAAGGTATAACAGTATAAAAACGAGACTTTTACTGCCTTTCAGTCATAATAGAGAATGAAAACATATCCAACCTTCCACTCTTTAAAACGCCAAAAAAGAAATATGTTTCTGTGCAACTGTATCGTATTTTTTGTTTATGCTTTTTGTTTATGCTTTATAATAATTGTGAAATTATCTCATTGCTCGTTGGATTTCCCTGTCAATGTCACGTTTTTTGATGTCTTCCCGCTTGTCAATTTTCGATTTTCCTCTAACAAGGGCAAGTTCCACTTTGACAATACCATCCTTAAAATATATTGATAAAGGAATCATCGTATATCCTTTTTGCTTTATCTTGCCGGCTATTTTGGCGATCTCTCTTTTGTGTAACAGGAGCTTCCTAACCCTCTTGGGCTCGTGGTTTTGCCTGTTTCCTTGTTTATATTGTCCAATGTGCATCTCATAAACAAATATTTCACCATTATTAAGGTGGGCAAAACTTTCATTAATACTTACATCCCTATTCCGTACTGATTTAACTTCTGTCCCTGTTAGTACAATACCTGCCTCAATCTTTTCGAGAATCTCATATTGGAAATACGCTTTCCTATTCTTAGCAATGAATTCCATTTATAGTAACCGAGTGAATACACAGTACATGAGAACCATCCTCTCCCTAAATATTCTTCACTTAGCCTCTGAATTGCCCCCCCTGTGGATATAAATTACATGTAAGAAGAAGCATATCTAAGTCTTTGCCATATTTTTATTTACTATGAGCGCCCTTCCCAAAGAATTATTGCCAAATAACCTAAAAAATATCTGAAAATCGTAACAGATTGTTAGCATTAATGCAAGGTCAATTTATTAAAATTCCATTGACTTGAACCTTTATATTCTATAAAATCTTTACAAGCCGAAGTGGCGGAATTGGCAGACGCGCTAGATTCAGGGTCTAGTCCCGGCAACGGGGTCAGGGTTCAAGTCCCTGCTTCGGCATTTTATCTTAATCTAATCTCCGTCTTTCTTCTGATTTCTGCTTCTTCCCGCAATTTTCTTGCTTCTTCTTTCATATCACTCAGATCATTTTGGAGCGCCGCCCATCCATATAAATGCGTATGATTAGGATTTGCATGATACGCCCCTTTCCAGGTAATTTTTGCACTGTATGTTAATTTGGAAAATAGACGCTCAATCCTGGATTTGTTGCTATATGCCTGTTGATTCCCAAGTATAACGGCATGACCAAGTGATTGAATATTTATCTTCTTATTAATTGGGGGAATTATCAGGTTGTCCCTTTCCAATCCGTTAATGATTTCCTCTGCTTCTCTAACAATCGTTTCCACATTTTTATGAATGGTGTCGGCCGTGGTTAATTTTTCTTTTGCAAAACGTGGAGAATGACATGCATTACATACCGACAACATAGCATTGCGCCTCTCGGCCAATCGAGATTCATCCGCTGCAATACCGTTTCTGTCAACATAAGATAATTCGCCTCCCACTGGCCCATAGGCAAGCCCGAAACTTATATCATGAGTGCCCTGAGGCATATGACATGTAACACAGATTGGCGACCGTAACGACCGAATGGACTCAGATTCTTTTAGTATACTGGACTGGCTCGCTGTATAAACAGCGCCATGCTTTGAAGAGATATATATCTCATAATGCGGTTGATCCGACCCCATGTGGCATGTCATACAAGCCTCCGGGGTTTTTGCTTCGAGCGTATTAAAAGTATGTCGTGTATGACATGAATCGCACTTAAACTGTATGTTATGACACTGTTCACAATTTGCCGTGCGGGTCTCTTTGGAAATCTCTATGTCTCTACCGCAATCCAGCATTCTCTTCCAACCAATGGAATGGCGACTCTTCATAAATTCGTTGTATTGTTTCGTATGGCATTTTCCGCAGTTACCGGCAATAACCTGGCGATTGACCCTTTTATCCTCACAATTACTTCCACTGGTGTAGAGATAATCTAGTTCCGATGCCTCCTTTACTGCAGGTTCCAACACAGAGGTTATATGACATGCCTCACATCCCACACCTTTTCTTGCATGCTTGCTCCCCTCCCAATCGGCAATCCAACCGTGCGTCACACCACGGTCTTCGTGACATGTAATACACCTTAAAGATTCTTCTGTAATACCTCTTTCCTCTTTAACAGATACAGTCTCTTTTTCATGAGGAGTATTCACTGTTTTCCCTTGAGTAGCACAGCCTGTAAGCCAGATTAATTCAGCAAAAAGAGGTATGATAATAAGGAATTTTATCAACTTATCGAAATATCTTGAAGGATATGGCATTGTTTTTCCCCCTGAATGGATATTGAATGTTTTCCCTTTGTCAGGTATTATACACTCAAAACTTTAAAATAAAAGGCAGATATGAAAAATAAAGGCAGCAAGGCAACTATTATTTTGATCATTTGCAATACCTTTTTGTTTGGAATAAAGATCACAGCAGGTCTCATGTCCAAGAGTTTGGCCATTATCTCGGACGCTGTAAACTCGCTTACCGACATTGTCTCTTCTGTAATTATTTTCTTTGCTGTGAAAACCTCTTCAAAACAAGCAGACGAGGGACATCCCTTTGGTCACCATCGGGCAGAACCAATAGCAGGCTTAATTGTGGCTATTTTTGCTGGAATCTTGGGATTCGAAATACTTCACACCTCTATTTTTAAACTCATGGAAACGCACGAGCACAAGATTGGAATATATGCAATTGCAGTACTTTTGGTATCCATAGGTGTGAAAATTATCATGTCGTCCTATTTTAAAAATGTAAGCCGCAAAATAAATAGCCCTGCTTTATTGGCAAGCTCCATCGACAGCAGGAACGACGTATATATATCTACTACCGCCCTTGCCGGAGTAATCTGTGGACTTTATGGTTATCCACAAATGGATGATATTGCTGCAATCCTCATCAGCTTTTGGATTATTTACTCAGGTTACAAAATCGGCGTTCAAAATATTGATTACCTCATGGGCAAACAACCCGATTCCAGTATCATGGAAGAAATTAAAAAAAAGGCATGCGCTGTTTTTGGTGTTATTGGAATTCACGATGTCCGTGCACACTACGTAGGTAATTATATCCATGTTGAAATTCATATATCTATAGATCAAAATTTAACGATGACCCAGGCACATGATATTGGAAAAAATGTCCAAAGAGAGGTAGACGCCATTGAAGGCATTCACAAGACATTTGTGCATATTGATCCCATTTAAATAGAATTATTGCATTAACCCTGTGGTTTGACTCTATTTTTGGGAATCAATACAGACAGGCAATATGTGAAAAACAAACCCTGTTCATTACAGGTTATTCTCCAGTATAGCGCTACGTTAAATGCTTGACAGTGACGCTTTAATACATTAATATATGCAACATTTGTTTGTCTATAATCGGTGATATATTTGAAAGTTCTTTCGCAGTCCAATAACCACCTGCAGTAAAGATCTGTCTTTTACGCAATTTACAAGTAGAGACAGGTTTCAAACCTGTCTCTACTCAGTTATGAATATTATCACGATTACTTTTTTGCAAGACACTTAATGTTATCTCCGCAACTCATAGAAGAAAAAGAGCATAACCCGTTAATCCTTATCGTTGACGACATTGAAGCGCATGCAGAGCTTATGGAAGCTTTCCTGATAAGGGAGGGTTATAACGTTCAGGCTACCACGAATGCTCAAGAGGCAATTCGATTCACAAAAAACCTTTCTCCGGATTTAGCTATTCTGGATGTTATGATGCCCGGCATGAATGGCTATGATTTATGTAAAAGCCTGAAGTCGTTGTCAGGCAGGAAGTTTTTCCCCATCATTCTTCTAACCGGTTTAGACCAGCTTGAGAACAAAATAACCGGTATCGAAGCCGGGGCTGATGACTTTTTTAGCAAGCCCTTCAACAGTATCGAACTCACAACAAAGATTCGTTCCCTCATCAAACTTAAAAGATTACAAGACGAGCTTGATCATTCAGAAGACATAATCCTTACACTTGCAGTTGCTATTGAAGCAAAAGATCCTTATACAAAAGGCCATTCAGAAAGGGTTAGCAACCTCTCAAAAAAGCTTGCCATATTTATAGGACTTTCTGAAGCAGAATCAATTATTATCAAAAAGGCTGCTACACTGCATGATATCGGCAAGATAGGGTTAAAGGAAGACATACTTCACAAAAGAGGACCTCTTCAAAAAAGCGAGTTAGAGTTAATCAGGAGACATCCGACAATTGGTGAAGATATATGCAAACCTCTGCATTCACTGAAGCAAATTCTTCCTGGTATAAGACATCACCACGAAAGATGGGACGGAAGGGGTTATCCGGACAGACTAAAAGGCGAAGATATACCCATTATCGCCAGAATCATAAGCGTTATAGATAGTTTTGACGTAATTGTTTCAGAACGGCCATACAGAAGAAGCTACAGTATAAGTGCGGCAATACATCTTATGAACAATGAAAAGTTATCAGGCCAGTGGGACCCATGGCTCGTAGAGAAGTTCATCACGATGATGGAAAATGACACTTTGATTCATAAATGGGAATAAACATTTCAATATTTTCTTTGCACGTCCCGAGTTTAAAGATAATTTCCCCAAAACATCAACAAAGGGTTTAGGATGATAAAAATCGCTGTAATTGGAGCCGGTAACGGCGGAAGCGCACTTCTTGACATTTTTCACACCAATGGTAACGTAAAGATAATTGGTATAACTGATAAAGATAAAAATGCCCCCGGCCTAAATCTTGCCAAAGAATGGGGAATCTTTGTTGCTGAGGATATAAAGGAGTTTTACAGTCACAAGCCGGATATTATAATAAACGCTACCGGCAAGCCGGGGGTAAGCGAATTTATCAAAGAGTCATTTCCTTATCCTATAGAGGTTGTAGATGGCCTTGGAGCGAAACTCCTCTGGGAACTGGTCAGCAGACATCAAAAGGCAAAAACGGATATGGAAGAATCTCTGACTTATCTCCAGGGCATGCTAAATGATTCACAGGATATGATCATCACCACCGATCGCGAAGGCAGGCTTGTAAAATACTCAAAGGGTGGTGAAAGAATTTTGGGTTATCGGGCTGATGAGGTTATAGGCTGTAAGGTATCGGAATTTTATGTTAATAAAATGGAAAGGACAAATATCCTCAAAACCCTTCATGAAAAAGGAGCCGTATACAACTATGAAACAAAACTCCTCAAAAAAGACGGTTCTCCCGTTGATATAAGCCTTACCATATCCGTACTACGGGATAAAACAGGTGGTATTATAGGCACGGTGGGTATAAGCAAAGACATTACAGAAGAAAAACGCCTGAGGGAAGAACTCAAGAAAAAAAATGAAGAGCTTGAAGAACTTACTGAGAACCTTGAGGATAAAGTATTTGAAAGGACAAAGGAACTTGAGAAAATAAACAGGGAACTAAGCAAGGCTAATGAAATGAAAGGACGTTTTATAGCTAATGCGAGCCACGAACTCAGGACACCCCTTCATTCCATAATAGGATTTTCAGAAATACTCCTCCAAAAAACTTTTGGCGATTTAAATGAAAAACAGCAAAGGTATACAAACACTATCTATACCTCCGGCAAACACCTCATTCACCTCGTAAACAATATCTTAGACCTCGCTAAGATAGAAGCAGGAAAAATGGAACTTTCACACCAAACATTTCCTTTGAAAACAACGATTGATGAAGTATTGATGGTATTAAAACCCCTTGCAGGGAAGAAGGGGATAGAACCAAAAATTGAAATGAGCAGTGAAGTTGATTGTTTTACCGCTGACAAAATCAAATTCAAACAAATACTATACAATCTATTAAGCAACGCTATAAAATTTACGCCAGAAGGCGGCACAGTTGGAATAAACATAGAAAAAGTAAAAGGCAACAAAGAGATTTTGCCATGGGCTTTAGAATCGCAGAGGTTGCTCAAAGTCTCTGTATGGGATACTGGTGTTGGTATTCGACCCGAGGATAGGGAAAAAATCTTTGAAGAATTTGAACAGCTCGACCCGTCCAAGTCAACCGAGGGTACCGGACTCGGTCTTTCATTAACAAGGAAACTGGTAGAATTGCACGGGGGACAGATAGAGGTCGGAGGCACATACGGTCAGGGAGCCATCTTCAATGTATATTTACCCTTTGTCGTCCATGAAAAGCAAACGAGTACGCCAAAACCCATATTCCCTCAAATTGCCGAAACACGTTTAAAAGAAGAATGTCCATTGGTACTGGTGGTAGAGGATGACATCCCGACAGTGGAAATTCTAACCATCCATCTTACACAAGCCGGATACAGGATTGCTCATACCTATGACGGGGAAGAAGCCATACTCAAGGCAAAAGAACTCAAGCCTTTTGTAATCACCCTAGACATAATGCTTCCTAAAAAGGATGGCTGGGAGGTGCTTCAGTCACTTAAGGCCAATCCTGATACGAGAGACATCCCCGTAATCATTCATTCAATAATCGAAAATAAGGAACTTGCTTTTGCCCTGGGGGCCACGGATTACATGGTAAAACCAGTGGACAAATCCGTCCTTCTTGAAAAACTAACAGAACTGTCCTTGTTAACTAAAAAGGCCCGTTATCCGATTAATATCCTCGTCGTCACCAATGACAACGCCATACGGGATAATCTCTATAATATCCTTCAGAATGAAGGGTTTGTAATGCAATCCGCCTCTGACACAGAAGCCGCTTTTAATCTCGCATTGACGACTAAACCGAATTTAATGATTGTTGATTTAAATATACCTAAAGGTGGATTTAAGATAATCAAAGAGTATCGGGAAAACCCCGCTTTGAGAGATATACCTATCTTCGCCATAACATCCACAAACCTTTCACCGGATGAAAGGCTTGAAGTCGTAGGTCAAATAGAAATGGTATTGTGTAAAGATGCCATTATTTCGAAAGAGATTGTAAATCATTTGAGGAACATCGAGGTCTTATATCCAAAAAAGGCAGGACTCATCGACGAGCTAACAGGAGTCTTCAATTACAGATATTTTCAAATCAGGCTTGCTCAGGAGATAAGGAGGTCAACAAGATATAACTTGCCACTCGTCTTGTTGATCCTTGATGTGGATCAATTTGGACACTATATTAATAAAAAAGGTGACCATTACGGCAATCTTATCCTGAAGAAGATTGCCGAGATCATCAGAAAAAATATAAGGGGTTCGGACGTGCTCGTAAGGCATGGTATCGATTCCTTTGCAATACTATTGACAAATACGTTTCTTTCCTCAGGTTTAATCCTGGCGAAGAGATTTGTTTCAATGATCCATGATTATCCTTATCTCTACGAAGATGTTCAGCCAAAGGGCAAGATCACGATAAGCATGGGAGCTTCCGAATATAAAGAACATTCGCCTGAAGAGTTAATCCATTCCGTGGAATTAGAGCTCTCATCCGCAATTACAAAGGGGAGAAATAGAGTAGAAGTGCTCCAGGAATAAACAAGCATTCACCCATCTTTGTATATACCACTCTCAGAAAAACCTTTTATGCATAACGCCGATCCTGAATCCTTTCGCAAAACCATTTCTAAGGCGTGGTTGTTGCGAAGTAAATACATAAATCACACCGTGACGAACGCATATCGTTTGGTAAATTCTTATGGGGATGGACTACCGGAAGTAACAATCGACATTTATAACAAAAATCTCCTGGTTCAATATTTTAAATCGTATGAAAAACATTCAAAAGACAGAATTTGTAATGCCCTTAATGACATCCTTGCGCCAGAAAGCATTACAGAAAAGATACGGCTAAAAGGTGAAGATATTAAAACTCATTTAGTGTCAGGAAAGGAAATTCCAAGAGATTTTGTTGTAACGGAAAATGGCATAAAATTCAATATATCGTTTCTTGAAGGAGGCGGAACAGGCCTGTTTCTGGATCAAAGGGATAATCGAAAAAAAATACAAGCATTAGCAAATAACGAAGAAATATTAAATTGTTTCTGCTATACATCTTCCTTCTCGATTTACGCAAAAATAGGAGGCGCTACGAGGACAACCAATATAGACCTGTCCAGGAAGGCAATAGAATGGAGCAAAAAGAATTTTTTACTGAACCAACTTGATGTAAACGATCACGAATTTATAGTGGGAGATGTATGGGATTGGCTGCGAAGGTTTCAAAAAAAGGGACGGACGTTTGGCGTGATTATTATCGACCCGCCCAGTTTTTCTACGAGCAAGACAACGGTATTCACCGTGGAAAAAGACATCCCCAGATTAATCGGAGCAGGACTCAACATCCTTCGTGAAGATGGACTTCTTGCCTTTTCCACCAATATCGCAAAAATAAACTTCTCGAAATTTTTCCAATTATTGTCACGGGTAAAAGATTTCACGCAAAAAACACACAAGCTCATCGACGTTTCATCACAAGGTCTGGATTATCCCACCGATGGAGTTCACGCCATGGAACCATACTTGAAGTTTGTCATGTTATCGTGCTAACAAAATCAAATCAACAATTATTATACACTCCTACATAGTTTTTGACATCCCTTATGAATCATGATCACTACAATAGAAAAACTAATCTCTATGAATTTTTACGCCTTTTTTTCAGCAGATATCCTACAAATACTGTAATTCCAAACACAACTAACACTCCAATAATACCTGCGTATCGTTTGGTATCAAATTTGTGTTTTATAGCAGGTACCGTATACCCCGGCAGAAGAACATCCACCGAAGATTTGAAGTCATCTTTTTTGATAAATCCCACCGTATGTTTTGACACCTTTTCAAGCCCATCAGGCATCTGCGAGGTAAATGGTACAATGAGCAGTATGAGTCCTACAATAAAGGATAACCCAAACACTACAAACAACGGTATTTTATTTTTAGTTAGCTTCATAAAACACGTAATCCCCTTTATATTAATTTAATATTTCACAAGTTCTGCCCAGCATTCGTTAAATTTTTTTTGAACATCAGGATTCAAGATTTCATACAATTCCAGTCTATCGATTTCTTTATTATCTATATAGACATACGGATTTCTCAATGTCTCTTTCTTAACAAAAAGTCCTGCTTTTTTATTACAACTGGCATAATAACAATAGTTGGTATGCCGGGCGCTAATTTCAGGACGTAACATGAAATTAATAAAATTTTCTGCAAGTTGTATCTGTTTTGCACCAACGGGGACTGCTATATTATCCGTCCAGAAACCAGTTCCCTCTTTTGGTATCACAAATTTTATGGCATCGTTCTCCTCATTAACTAATGCCGCATCGCCATTGTAACACTGGGCAATCCACAATTCCCCGGTTTTCAACCTTTCCATAATTTTACTATAAGGCATAAATCCTTCTTCCTGAAGCAAAGGTTTTAGCGCCTTTAATACCTTCATCGACTCAATTATGTCTGAGGGGTTAGCAGGATTTAAAGAATAACCCATTCTTTTTTGCCCTACCGTCATTACATCGTAACTGTTATTCAAAAGCGCCATTTTATCTTTGTATTTTGTCCTCCAAAAAGTATCCCAGCTATCGACAGATTCTGTAACGTATTTTGTGTTATATGCAATACCGGTAACTCCCCAATCAATTGGGATACTATACCCCATCCACTTTCTTTTAGTAATTACCCTGAATTTATCTCTCAGATAGCGTATATTTGGAATGCGGCGCATATTGAGTTTCGATAATAACCCCGATTTTAACATGACGTCTGTTAAAGAATCACTTGGGAAAATTACATCATATCGACCCGGCCCAGACTGGATTGTTGAAAACATCAACTCTTCGTCATCATAATAATCAATTTGGACTTTAACGTGGAATTCTTTTTCAAAGTCCAAAAAAATCTCAGGATCAATAAAATCCCCCCAGGTGTATACCTTAAGCACTAACCTATTTTCATTTGTATTATAGGTCTTCGATTGAGAAATAACTACATCAGGTGCGTATACGCTATAAATAAACCCCAACCCCACAATAAATATTATCAAATATACCCTGTTTGTAATTAATACTTTACAGTTCCTATGATTCAAAATGTAATCTCCGTAGCTAACTCAATTTGATAAGCGGGGTCCGCATCACCATCATACCGAGGAGATGACGCCAGCCCTAAAACATCACCGTCATCCCTCTTTTCACGATAATACTTACCGGGGAAAAATACACCCATCAGGAGATTGAAGGAAATGTGTTTCGTTAAATCATAGCTGCTATAAAAATCTAATTCATGACCTAAATCAGAGCTTAATGTGATAGCACGATCATTAAGTATACCTATGGCATGTTCAAAACTCCTTAGGTACCAATAATCGAATGATACAGACCATTTTTCTGTCACCTGTAAATCAACTCCCATGTTGGGTAAGATAAGATCATTCAGTTGATAGGTATCACCAAAAACACTGGGCCGTGCAACTCCGTAATTCAGGGCATAGCCTCCGCCGGTTGCTAAATAGGGTCCGTAAGCAGCAGGATAAATGGTATCAGAGAGGTTTGCATTTGTTGGAGAATAGACAGAAAAACTATTATTACTGTGTGAGGTGAATCTTCCTTTTAACACGTCGTTACTATCCATCTTGTTGCCGGAACTAATAAGTAATTTCGACCTTGGAGTGATTCTTTCGAAACTATAAGAGACATCAGCATACGCCATGTAACCTTTATGAATAATATCGGTACCATCCCCACGAACATTTGCGTTACCAAAATTCTTTGCCACTTCAAATCCAACATTTAACTTATCAAAATTCATATCAGCATCAATGCCTATAGTTCCCAAATTATCCTCATTTACCGGGAATGGATACGTATTAACCCTGCGAGTGCTTGGTGTCGTATCGTGCAATAATCCTGCATAAGGTTGAAATGAATGATCATCCCATTTAATCATAGTATCAAAACTCATAAAATGGGCGTTTGAGTCATATTCCACATCCAATGCCCTTTCTTGCGGCACTTGAGGCCCCAGAATAATTTTATTCTCTAAATCGGGTTTTACATAACATACCCTCCATTGAAAATTCTCATTGGTGCTATAAATACTGGCGCCATAATTCTCATAGTATCCTCCAAGGGCATAACCATTCCCGACCTGATTCAGGTACTGACCTATCTTAAATTTTAGCGGTAAGTTAACAACTACTGAATCTATCCAATATTCTTCAACCCGTGGAATTATCTCAGGCATGCTATAATTATCGACTTCTCCAAAAAGTGTATTGATTTTTCTGTCAGATACAATCGGAGCATCAAAGTCAAAAGGCCCGTTACTTTCTAATTTTATAAAAGACGTTAAAAATTCTTTGTATGTAATATTAAACTTCGTATCATAAGTATATCCCATATAGGTAACACCATCGCTTGTATCACTGTTCAGATCAAGATTATTCCCCAATGTATTCCCCGAAAGCCGTACGTGATTTTCTATAGAAAATTTTAAATCCGGAGATACATCATAAGATGTTTCTGCAACAGCAAAAGAAGGGATTAAAAACAACATAATGAAAATGCAGGCACTTTTATTTTTTATCATAACACTTAGTTAAGATAAAAGAGTATATTTTTTGTAAAATCCAATATTTTTATACACAAGGTTAGCAGACAAAAAATTTGGAGCTTCATTCCCAGGATTTGGCTTCAACTCTACGACATCCAATCCTATTACCTTTCTCTCTTTATATACCTTACGCAAAAAATCTATCACCCGATACCATCCTAAACCGCCCGGA
>VGXX01000009.1 GCA_016873155.1 Planctomycetota bacterium
GTTGAGCGCATCTACCGGGGTATCAGCCAAATAAATGAAGAACCCGTTATTTTCAAATGGCGTTATAAAATGGATGAAATCGCAGCCACTTGATTTATGCCATGTTATTTACGGAACGTACTACTAGCGCAACATCCCCAATTAGGAGGACGCAAAGACGTCAGGCCTTGATTATTGAATATGCTTTACAATGCCAAAACGACAGAAGCTTCTTTGGAGTCACATTTGGAAAGTTTTTATCAATTAAAATAATTTACCACAACAAAATAATCACAGTATTTTGAATTCTTATAATGAACGAAAAAAGAAAAGAGGTAAACAGAGAGGTGAACAAGGTAAAACCTTCATTTGTCAATTATCAGTATCCTTTTAATTTTCAAGCTTACATAGCCAGGAATTTTTCGATTTCTTAAGAATAATTACTTTTATCACACGTCTTTATCATGATAGCAATGTACCAAGTTTCTGCAATACCTCCGACACTATTCGAGGTGGTAAGGTACATATCCATTTTGCATCCCGAACACGCCAGTCTAAACTCTTAATCTGATCAGCCAAAATTACTCCGCTCACAGGCAAACCATCAGGCATGAGCACTTCAAAAGGATAACCCTTGATTTGATTTGTAACAGGACACAAAATGGCAAGTTCAACCTTTTCATTTATATATCCCCGGTGAAAGCACCACCGCCGGGCGACTCCCTGCCTGTTCATGACCTGATTGCAGATGCAAGGTAATCCACACGACATCGCCGCGTTGCGGGACGTATCCCTTCTTTACCATACTTCGCTTCCCATGGCATGACTTGTATCAAATCCAGCATGTCGATTGTCTTTGGTGACTTGCGCAAGAAGTCGTCTGAGAGTCAACTTTGATTTAGGAGCGGCCTCTATCACAAGTTTTCCATCTTCCAGCGACACTTCAACCGGTGAATCCTGTTCCAGCCCTGCTTCATTAGCGAACGATTTTGGAATGCGCAATGCAAGGCTATTTCCCCATTTTTGTATACGAGTTTTCACTAAATACCTCCTTATAAGTATCTACAAAGGAGATACATTGATTCTGGGTGTTTGTCAAGATTAATCAGCCCACCGCCGAGAACCGCGGTGCGTTCTTTGGTAACGAAGCCCGTATCGTGGGTCGGTGCTGGGTAACGTATGTGAGCCGACGTTATTAATAAACGAAACGGTTAGTTTAAATACCTGACTTCCCTGCTGCCGCTCTCCCGAACGCCCTTGTGGATAATCAGTTTTTTCCCTTGTGATACTCCGGAATTATAGGCATCCTGACAGGTTTTGGAATACCTGGAAAAGGTTCGGGTACGCCTGGGATTTCTTTGGAGATAAAACTCCTTGAGCCGGGGGTCTCCCTTCCATACCAGTTTTTGTGACGCATTTTCCACCACCCTGCCTTCCAGTTTATGATAAAAACCTTCTAAGAGGCCGTATATAAAAGTCCTTCGATGCCTGTTCTCCTTGATTTTATTTTTCTCCTGGTACTCTGTCCATAAGAGTTCCGGGACGTTTTGAAGATAATGATACACATATTCCGCCATCTCGACATTTTCCGGTGTCCCATAAATTTCCAAAACCCGGCCGCGCCGGTTTCTATGCTGGTCGTACCCGAACGTCCAGATGGCCTCTACGAAAAAATATTTGCAGAGTATCGCACTGATTATGGACTTCGTGGGGTCTCTCCGCCCTATTTCACCGATTTGCTTATGAATGTAGTTCCATTTCGCCTGAGTATCCAGGAGCGACAGGTTATGTCTTAATAACAACTCATGGGCCTTAGCCATGGCTGTCTGGGCCTCGTGTTCATTGGGGTTTTGGGCCAATGCCAGCAGCTTGTAAACCTTATCCAGTATCTGGTGGTTTTCCTAACTCACGGTGAATCTGTTTTTGCGCTTTTCCATCCAGATTTGGATGTCACCCGTAGCCGTTGGATCAATTCCCTTTTCCTGGCAAACTCTCTTGAATGCCTCTCCGTGGGGAAGTTCTTCGCAGATTCCTAAAACTTCCTCCACGTACTGGTGCGCCATTTCATGGCAAAGGACTTCCTGTACGTATTCCCAGGCATACGTCTTGATCAGATGAATGCTGATGGAGAGACGCCGGTGACAACCGCCTTTCCACTTGCCCAATGCTGTTCCTGAATACGATAGTTCATAGTTTGGGGGGCGCATAGAGTCTTTAAAGTAATGGAAATTTGCCGTTTTCCAGTCTTCATTCAATTGCCTGATCCACGCGGTTTTTAGCTTGTCGTTTATCATACAATGAGATTATCCCTATTATGGTTTACATTTCAATGGAAATATGGGAAGTGTTCTCCCTTTCACGGGCGATTTCCTTCGAAAGCCGTGGCGCATTCCCAAGCCTTTCGTCAAGTCCTACTGACAAGATCGAGAGATCGATGGGGGGAGAAGGGGACAGGTGCTTGATATTATAGCAACATGGTGGATTTGCTTACGCTTAATCGTTCGACTGAGTGCTCACGACGAAGTCCACCCTACAAAACTGTAATTATGAAAAATTAAATATTTTACCACCTCAGCGGTAACTGCCAGGCTTCCTTGAGGTCGTAAATATTCTCGTTGATAACGGGTTTTTTGTTTAGACCGTTGATTTTGAGTATCGGTTCCGATGTGACTTTTCCCAATAGTCCCCATGGGATGTCTTTTACTAATGTCTCAAATTGCTTCTGGTGCTCAGGCCGCACCTCAATGATAAAACGGCTGTTTGATTCAGAAAAGAGAAGGGTGCCGTTTCTGTGAATTTGCCCTTCTGTAACCACCGCAGAAAGGTTAAGTGTCATACCGTATCCACCGGCAAAGGCCATTTCTGCTGCGGCGACGGCAAGACCTCCTTCTGAGCAATCGTGGCAAGACCTGATGATTCTCTGTCTTGTTGCCTGAGAAATCGTATTCATGATCTTTTTTCCTAAGACGGCATCTACCTTTGGGACGTTATTTCCCTTGTATCCGTGGAAATGATAGTAATGTGAACCACCCAATTCCGGACGGGTGAGTCCAACGAAATATACCAGATTGCCGGGCTCTTTGATATCCATTGATACGGCATTCCGTATGTCTTCCATGATCGCAACTGTTGAAATAAGTAAGGTTGGGGGTATTACAATTGTTTCTTTATCAGTGACGAATTCATTGTTCAGGCTGTCTTTCCCGGAGATAAAGGGAGTTCCATAAGCTACGGCTATATCGTAACAGGCCTGTGCCGACCTTACAAGACTGCCCAGACGATCGGGTTTGTTGGTGTTGCCCCAACAAAAGTTGTCTAAGAGCGCCACCTGTTCTAAACTTCCGCCAACGGCTATGATTTGACGTAGCGCCTCGTCAATGGCTGATGCTGCCATGTGGTAGGGGTCTATGTCACCATATCGTGGGTTCATGCCATTTGATACAATAATACCCTTCTTAGATCCCAGTACCGGCGTAACAATGCAGGCATCGCCTGGCCCATCATTGTGGATACCCTGGAGGGGTTTTAAGACGCTTCCGCCCTGTACTTCGTGGTCATACTGGCGTATAACCCATTCTTTGCTGCAAACATTCCAGGCGGAAAGTATCTTTTTTAAGTCTGCTCCATAATCTTCTTTTTCTGATAAATTTGGTTCTTCTAAGGTGGGTTTGTGCCACGAGGCTTTCCGTTCCAGTCTGGGAATGCCGTCGTGTAGAAAGTCCATATCCATTTCGCCAACGATCTGGGAATTGTACGACAAACGCAATATTTTGTCGTTTGTGAATCTTCCAATGACCGTGGCTTCCACATTTTCCGCTTTAAACAGATGAAGGATATCGTGTTCTTTTTCAGGTGGAACAGCGATTACCATGCGTTCTTGTGCCTCTGAAATCCAGATTTCAGTGTAGGAAAGTCCTTCGTATTTAAGGGGCACCTTTTCTAAATTTACCAGAGCGCCGAGGTCTCGACCCATTTCTCCTATGGCAGATGAAAGACCACCAGCGCCGCAATCCGTAATACAATTGTACAGCCCTTTGTCGCGTGCCTGTAAAAGGGTATCCAGCAATGCTTTTTCTGTTATGGCATTACCTATTTGTACAGCGCCTCCGGATATCTGTTCGGATTGTTCATGTAATTCTGCCGAGGAGAAGGTGGCTCCATGAATACCATCACGGCCGGTTCTGCCGCCAACAACGACAATGAGGTCGTTAGGATGGGGTGTTTTTTGACATTTATCTTTTGGTATAATGCCCACAGTTCCGCAAAAGACGATGGGATTACCGATGTACCGCTCGTCAAAAAAGATAGCGCCGTTTGCAGTGGGGATGCCCATACGGTTGCCATAATCCCGTACTCCTGCCACAACGCCCTTAAAAATTCTCTTTGGATGCAACACACCTTTAGGAATTTTGTCTTGAGGGGTGTCTGGCAGCCCAAAACAGAAAACATCTGTATTAAGGATGGGTTTTCCGCCTAATCCTGTACCCATAACATCCCTGATTACGCCGCCAATACCGGTATTTGCGCCACCATAAGGTTCGATAGCAGACGGATGGTTGTGGGTTTCTACCTTAAAGCAAATGTTATTCTGGCTGTCGAAATTTATGATACCGGCGTTATCCTTAAACACAGAGACGCACCATGTCTTGTCGAGTTCACTGGTTGCCTTCATAATGGTGCTTTTTAATAGGTTATCAATTTTAGTTCCATTGAAATCAATAATGCCTTTGAATGTTTTATGAACACAGTGTTCTGACCATGTCTGTGCAATGGTTTCAATCTCGACGTCGGTCGGTTCTCGTTTGATGGACTGATAATATTTTTGAATTGACTGCATCTCTTGTAAATTGAGGGAAAGCTGGCCACTCGTACTTATTTCTTCTAATCGTTTGTTGTCGGCATTTAATAACGGGATGGTCTTCTTTTTGAAGGAATAGCCGATATTGCCATGATCGTAATTGGGTGTTTCCGGATAGATGAAAATATCTTCTATCTTTGTGTTTGCAAGTAACCTGGTTGCTATGATGCGAATTGTTTCAGGAGAGATATCTCCGTTGATGAGATACTTTTGGGCAGTTTTAACGCCTTCTATGTTTATTCCTATATCGCTGAGCGCCTTTGAAACGGATTGCTCAATAGGGTCCATGACGCCGGGTTTGCGGCTGATTTCAACGATATGATGTCTGAAGTCCGAAGTCCGAAGCCCGGAATCAGAAATTAGATAATCTTGGGTAATCGTATCTACTAAAAGCTTTTGGGCAATAGTATCCAGATCGTTTTTGGTTACATTTCCGAAAATGATGTAAGCCTGGCGAACCCTGATGTCGGATACTCCAGGGAAACCAAATGTTTCGATTTCTGATCGTAGGTTATTTCCTAAAGGATCAGGGAATTCATTTTTAAAAAACACCTCGATGCGTGAGTACATTTATAAATTATTTGTTTGTTGAATTGTTGTGAAATACGCTGTCACGCGACAACTTTGCATTTTTTAACCGATCGAGTATCTTGGCGTCATTTTTGTTTAAGAGATCGTTTCTAAATCCGTCAAGTTCCGCAATAAATCGGCCTATTGATTTTATTACATTTTCACGGTTTTGACAAAAAATGTCTACCCATAACTCAGGGTCGCCCGATGCGACTCTTGTGGTGTCTCTTAGTCCACTAGCGCCGCAGACGAGGTATTCTTCCTTGATTGCATTTATCAGGCCTGATGCGAGCAGGTGAGGAAGATGACTCACAAATGCCAGTATTTCATCGTGTTGTTCAGGTGTTAAAAATTTTATTTTAGCGCCCAGGAGTTGCCACAAATGAGATATTGTTTCCACCTCATTTGTATGATTGCCTATGGGTGTTATGATACATGTGCAGCCTTCAAAAAGGTCAGGTGAAGCAAACTCAACACCTCTTTGCTCTGAACCTGCTATCGGGTGTGCCCCGACAAAGGTAATGTCTTTTCTTATATTATGGGAAATTTGCTCAACAATATATTTTTTTGTGCTGCCTACATCAGTGAGAATAGCATTCCTTTTCATGAGGGGAATAATTTTTTTTGCAGTGTCAATAATTTTATTCACTGACGTGGCGAGGATTACGATATCGGCATCTTTAACGGCTTCATCGATATTTAAGATGCCGATGTCGATAGCATGCATTTTAGTGGCTTTTTCTAACGATGCAATCCTATGGCCAACACCGATGATGGTTTTTGCCAAATTTCTCTTTTTCAATCCCAGGCCAATAGAGCCGCCAATGAGTCCCGGTCCAATTATACAGACAGTTCCGAATTGCATTTAAACAGTATGATTAATATAAAATTTTTATGTAAAGAAAATCAAATGTTACATATCTGGCTTCTTTTTGTCAATGGTTTTAAGCCATTTAAAGTAACAATTTTAAATGATACACTTTTATATAGTAGGTATCGTGGATTGTAATTTACTTGCAATAAATTGAAAAATAATTAGAATTTCGGAATCTATTATTAAGTGTTTTTGGGAATATAGTTCAAAATAGGTTTTTATTTTAAGTAAATTAGGAGATGTCTTTGTCAGAAAAAACGGTAACAGAATTAGAAAATTCTATCTTGGAAATCGAGCATCGTATAGAGGATTTGGAAAAGGCCTCCGTAAAAGATAGCCTTGATAGAAGCGCGGAAATAAAATATCTGAAGGAGAAACAAGAGAGGCTTCAAATGAGGCTGTGCTCGAAATTAACCCCGTACGATATCGTTAAGATAGCGCGTCATCCATTGCGTCCGCTTACGGCAGATTATGTGAACATGACGATTGATGATTTTGTTGAACTTCATGGAGATAAGCGTTTTGGGGATGATAAGGCAATTATCTGTGGATTGGGAAGAATAGGGCAGGAAAGGCTTTTGATCGTTGGACAACAAAAGGGCAAAAGCACTAAGGAACGTATTGCTTGTAATTTTGGAATGCCTAATCCCGAAGGCTACAGAAAGGCGTTACAGAAAATGAAACTTGCGGAAAAGTTCCATCTGCCGATAGTTACTTTAATAGACACGCCCGGAGCTAATCCTGATATTGGCGCTGAGGAAAGAGGGCAGGCGCATGCAATAGCAGAGAATATTTACGAAATGTGCCGGTTGAAAACCCCGATCATAAACATTGTTATAGGGGAAGGCGGTAGTGGTGGTGCGTTAGGTATTGGCATTGGTGATAAATTTGCAATTTTGGAGTATGCGTATTATTCGGTAATTTCACCCGAAGGTTGTGCAGCAATATTGTGGAAAAACAGTGAAAATGCGCCAGAGGCATCAGTATCTTTGCAACTCACAGCAAAGGACTTGTTAAAGTTTGGCGTGGTAGACGAAGTTATCCCAGAACCCCTTGGGGCGGCACATAAATCTCCTAAAGCGATGGCTAATACTCTTAAATCATATATTCTTAATTATTTAGAAGAAATCAAAAGCACTCCAATTGATAAACTCTTAGAGAATAGGTATAATAAATACAGAAATATAGGAAAATATTTCGAAGGGTAGAAATTAGTTAAGTGTTATAATGCAACTGCATTAGAGATGTTTTAAATAGTGGTGATGAAAAAGGTGATTTTTGTACTTGCATTTACCTTTTTTTGAAAGTATAATTTTTCTTGTTGTTGGGAAATTGAAAAAAGTTATTTTTCTTATTGACTTTTTGAAAATTTTGTATACAATAACGAACTCTGCTGTTTGAGGTAGAGAATTGCTCTTTAAAAATTAGAAGTCAAATGCGTGCGAGTAGTAAAGCTGAAATGTCAGCTTTTGAGTTGGACAAAGTTAAGATTGCTAGGATTTGCCTAGCGCCTTTATAATTTTATGAAGGGTATGATCTTGGCTCAGAACGAACGCTGGCGGCGTGGATTAGGCATGCAAGTCGAACGAGGGAGTATTCCGAAAGGGGTACAAATCGAGTGGCGTAAGGGTGAGTAATGCATTGATAACCTACCTTTAAGATGGGGATAACGACGTTTCGAGCAATCGGAACTACCGAAAGGGTTGCTAATACTCAATAAAACTATTGATACTTCGGTATTGATAGTCAAAGGTATGGAGCCGTAAGGTTTCATGCGCTTAGAGAGGGGTCAATGTCCTATCAGCTGGTTGGTAGGGTAATGGCCTACCAAGGCGAAGACGGGTAGCCGGCCTGAGAGGGTGGTCGGCCACACTGGGACTGAGACACTGCCCAGACTCCTACGGGAGGCTGCAGTCGAGAATCTTTCGCAATGCCCGAAAGGGTGACGAAGCGACGCCGCGTGTGGGAAGAAGGCCTTCGGGTTGTAAACCACTGTCGGGAGTTAAGAAATGTAAGGGTGTTAACAGCATCCTTACTTGACTAAGGCTCCGGAGGAAGCCACGGCTAACTCTGTGCCAGCAGCCGCGGTAATACAGAGGCGGCAAGCGTTGTTCGGAATTATTGGGCGTAAAGAGCACGTAGGCGGCCTTGTAAGTCAGTTGTGAAAGCCTTCTGCTTAACGGAAGAACAGCATCTGATACTGCAAGGCTAGAGTGCGGAAGGGGAGAGTGGAACTTCTGGTGGAGCGGTGAAATGCGTAGATATCAGAAGGAACACCGGCGGCGAAGGCGACTCTCTGGTCCGTAACTGACGCTGAGTGTGCGAAAGCTAGGGGAGCAAACGGGATTAGATACCCCGGTAGTCCTAGCCGTAAACGATGGGCACTAAGTAGAGGGGTTTTGATTATCTCTCTGCCGGAGCTAACGCATTAAGTGCCCCGCCTGGGGAGTACGGCCGCAAGGCTAAAACTCAAAAGAATTGACGGGGGCTCGCACAAGCGGTGGAGCATGTGGCTTAATTCGATGCAACGCGAAGAACCTTACCGGGGTTTGACATGGTAGAAGTAGGAGCCTGAAAGGGTAACGAACGGTATCCAGTCCGTGACTATCACAGGTGTTGCATGGCTGTCGTCAGCTCGTGTCGTGAGACGTTGGGTTAAGTCCCCTAACGAGCGAAACCCTTGTCTTTAGTTGCCAACAGGTCATGCTGGGCACTCTAAAGAGACTGCTGTCGTCAAGACGGAGGAAGGTGGGGATGACGTCAAGTCATCATGGCCCTTATATCCCGGGCTGCACACGTGCTACAATGGTTGGTACAAAGGGATGCTAAGTCGCAAGATGGAGCGAAACCCAAAAAACCGATCCCAGTTCAGATTGGAGGCTGAAACCCGTCTCCATGAAGTAGGAATCGCTAGTAATCGCGGATCAGCTACGCCGCGGTGAATATGTTCCCGAGCCTTGTACACACCGCCCGTCAAGCCACCCAAGCAAGATGCACCCAAAATCACCGGCCAAACCCGCAAGGGAGGGAAGTGCTTAAGGTGTGTTTTGTGAGGAGGACTAAGTCGTAACAAGGTAGTCGTAGGAGAACCTGCGGCTGGATCACCTCCTTTCTAAGGAGTTTAAAAATTCCAATTAACCTACGTCGCACGCAGGAGACTTCTATTTTTTTTATTTATCATGAAATTTCTCTGCAAGGTTTGTAATAGGGTGAACTAGAACAATACCGTGAGATTACAGGCCCAAAGAATTAGTGTGCGAATGATTTTGGGCCTATAGCTCAGTTGGTTTAGAGCATTCCCCTGATAAGGGAAAGGTCAGTGGTTCGAATCCACTTAGGCCCACCATTGTAAAAATTGTATGAGAAGTTTTTTGATTTAGAGGGGATGTAGCTCAACTGGGAGAGCGCTGCCCTTGCAAGGCAGAGGTTGGCGGTTCGACCCCGCTCATCTCCACCACTTTAGATTGCGGTAAAGGTTTAAAGTGTGATTTGATAGTTCGTTCTTTGAAAAGTGAATACTTAACGGGTAGCAATTTGATCCTCTTTGTAAGTATAAGATTACATAAATTGTCAAGCTACAAAGGGTACATGGTGGATGTCTAGGCGCTGAGAGACGAAGAAGGACGTGGAAGACTGCGATAAGCTTCGGGGAGCTGTCAAACAAGCTTTGAGCCGGAGATTTCCGAATGGGGAAACCTACTGTGGGTTTATGCCGCAGTATCGGTATCTGAATATATAGGATATCGAAGATAACGGAGAGAAGTGAAACATCTCAGTAACTCCAGGAAAAGAAAGAAATTTGATTTCCTTAGTAGCGGCGAGCGAAACGGAAAAAGCCCAAACCGATTGTGTGTCAAACCCTTGTGTGTTGCACAGTCGGGGTCGTGGGGATTGTAATAGGCAGTACAAGGACTGTCTGGAAAGTTACAAATGTAATTTATAGATGAATGGTGCAGGAAAGCCCAACCATAGAAGGTGATAGTCCTGTAGGCGAAATAAATTACACTTTCTTTACAATTACCCAAGTAACACCCGTCTCGTGAAAGCGGGTGTGAATTTAGGGAGTCCACTCTCTAAGGCTAAATACTACTCAGCGACCGATAGCGCACAAGTAGCGCGAGCGAAAGATGAAAAGAACCCCTGTTAGGGGAATGAAAAGAACCTGAAACCGTGTACTTACGAGCGGTGGGAGCACTATAATTCCATTTCGGTGGAATAATGTGTAACCGCGTGCCTTTTGCATAATGAACCGGCGACTTACTGTGCATTGCTTGGTTAAGTCTTTAATGGACGGAGCCGTAGCGAAAGCGAGTGTGAAATGCGCGATTATGTAGTGCATAGTAGACCCGAAACCAGGTGATCTACACTTGGTCAGGATGAAGCGAATGTAAAAGTTCGTGGAGGTCCGAACGCACTTGCGTTGAAAAGCGAGGCGATGAACTGAGTGGAGGAGTAAAAGTCTAATCAAACTTGGTGATAGCTGGTTCTCCTCGAAATAGCTTTAGGGCTAGCCCTATGTTATTGTGCAGCGGGGGTAGAGATACTGAATGAATGTTGGGGCCCACCAGGCTACCAAATTCAATCAAACTCCGAATACCGCTGTATTAACCATAGGAGTCAGACAGTGGGGGATAAACTTCATTTGTCAAAAGGGAAACAACCCAGACCGACAGCTAAGGTCCCTAAAATAGACTAAGTGATAAAGGAAGTGAGAGTGCAAAGACAGTTAGGATGTTGGCTTAGAAGCAGCAATCATTTAAAAAGTGCGTAATAGCTTACTAACCGAGCATTCTTGCGCCGAAAATATTACGGGACTCAAGTCTATTACCGAAGCTTCGGATTTCTGAGATTATGCGTAATCTCAGGAGTGGTAGGGGAGCGTTCTATGGTAGGTTGAAGAGAGACTGAAAAGACTCTTGGACGATATAGAAGTGATAATGCCGGTATAAGTAGCGATAATATAAGTGAGAATCTTATTCGCCGCAAGCCTAAGGTTTCCTGGGGAAGGTAAATCCGCCCAGGGTTAGCCGGAGCCTAAGTCAAGGCTGAAAGGCGTAGACGATGGACAACAGGTTAATATTCCTGTGCCACCGTAATAGCGTTGAGCATGGGGGGACAGAGATGTGAAGGTTAGCAAGTCTAATAGATACGGCTTGTTCAAGCCGGAGATGTTGTCTCAGGTAAATCCGAGACGTATGGCATCGAAGGTGAGTACGTGGGCGTATGCCTGTAAGTAACCGGAGCGTCTCTCAAGAAAAGCCTCGTTTGCGAGCTATTATGGTGTCCGTACTAAAACTGACACAGGTAGGCGGGGAGAGGATCCTAAGGCGCTCGAGAGAACCCTCGTTAAGGAACTCGGCAAAATCACTCCGTAACTTCGGGAGAAGGAGTGCCCCGAATTTATTCGGGGCCGCAGTGAAAAGGCCTGGGCGACTGTTTACTAAAAACACAAGTCTCTGCTAAGATTTATAATCAACGTATAGAGACTGACGCGTGCTCGATGCCAGAACGTTAAGGGGATGGGTTAGTGTCCGAAAGGATGCGAAGCTCAGAACCGAAGCGCTGGTGAATGGCGGCTCTAACTATGAGAGTCCTAAGGTAGCGAAGTTCCTTGTCAGATAATTACTGACGTGCATGAATCGCGTAACGACTTAGGTACTGTCTCAACGAGGGACTCGGCGAAATTGTAGTCGTGGTGAAGATGCCACGTACCCGCGGCAAGACGGAAAGACCCCGTGAACCTTTACTGTAGCCTATTATTGGGTTTTGGCACAGTATGCGTAGGATAGGTGGGAGACTAAGAAGTCCCAGCTCTGGCTGGGGCAGAGTCGACGTTGAAATACCACTCTTACTATGTTAAAATTCTAACCAAACTCCGTGAATCCGGATTTGGGACAGTGATAGGTGGGCAGTTTGACTGGGGCGGTCTCCTCCCAAAGAGTAACGGAGGAGTCCAAAGGCTTCCTCAGTGCGCTTGGCAACCGCACGTAGAGTGTAAGGGCAGAAGGAAGCTTGACTGCGAGACCTATAAGTCGAGCAGATGTGAAAGCAGGGCCTAGTGATCCGGTGGTTGTGTGTGGAAACGCCATCGCTCAACAGATAAAAGGTACTCCGGGGATAACAGGCTGATCGCCCCCGAGCGTCCATAGCGGCGGGGCGGTTTGGCACCTCGATGTCGGCTCATCGCATCCTGGGGCTGGAGAAGGTCCCAAGGGTTCTGGAGTTCACAGATTAAAGCGGTACGCGAGCTGGGTTTAGACCGTCGTGAGACAGGTCGGTCCCTATCTGTCGTGGGTGTTTGATATTTGAGGAGATCTGTCCTTAGTACGAGAGGACCGGGATGGACGTACCTCTGGTGTACCAGTTGTCGTGCTAACGGCATAGCTGGGTAGCTATGTACGGAAGGGATAAATGCTGAAAGCATATAAGCATGAAACCCACTCCAAGACGAGATATCATTTCCTTTTAGGAGAGAGACACCTTGTAGACTACGAGGTTGATAGGCCAGAGGTGTAAGTATAGTAATATATTTAGCTGACTGGTACTAATTAGTCGAAAAGCTTGACTCTTTTATATAAACATGGGTGTCAATTTGTTACCGTTAAGTCATTCATTATCGCATTTTAAATTTTTTAAATTTCCGGTGGGCATAGTAAGAATGAAACACCCGTTCCCATTCCGAACACGGTAGTTAAGCTTCTTACGCTGATGGTACTGGTGAAAACTGGGAGAGTAGGTTACTGCCGGAATGAAATTTAGAACCCGTCCCGACATGTCGGGATGGGTTTTTTGTTTATATCAGTTCTCTTTTTTATAAAGCAAACCTGTTGCTAATTTTTAAAAAAGGTAGTTTGATATGGATTCAGAAGAAGAGAGGTTCAGAGAATTTCTTTCTTCTCGCGGGTTAAAGTATACAACTGAACGTCAGGCAGTTTTTAACCGTGTTTTTGAAAACCATAGACACTTTGAGGCGGATGAACTATTAGTTGATTTGCGATTGAATGATATTAAAGTGTCAAAAGCTACGATATATCGCTCTCTTGCATTATTGGTAAAAAGTGGATTATTAAGAGAGGTTATCTCTGGAGAAAGACACACTCACTATGAACATGTTCACGGTCATGAACATCATGATCATTTAGTATGTGATAAATGTGGAAAAATTATTGAGTTTTTTGAAGAAAGAATTGAAGATTTACAAGATGAAGTATGCAAAAAAAACAAGTTTGTTCCAAAATCACATCGGTTACAAATACAAGGATTCTGCGAAGATTGTACAATAAAACCTGACAAAAAGGCACGAAAATAAGGGAAATTTTGTAGAAAGGGTAGTCAAATGGCCAGGATGTGCGAAATATGCAAAAAAAAGACGGTGGCAGGTAATCAAATAGAAACAAGAGGTTTGGCAAAGTGGAAGGGTGGTGTAGGTAAAAAGATTACTGGAAAAACGAAACGTAAATTTAAACCTAATGTACAAAAGATAAGGGCATTGGTTAATGGAAAAACAGTAAGAAGGATGAAAGTTTGTACTCGATGCATTAGTGCTGGGAAAGTCATGAAGGCGGTGTAACACTATAAATAAAAAAGTTTTATGATGTTTTATGAGTATCAACATAAAGGATATAGAATACATTGCATCGTTATCTAAGTTTAAACTTAATGATGATGAAAAAATGGTGTTTGTTGGTCAATTGAGCGAAGTGTTATCATATATAGAAAAGTTAAATAAACCGGATACAGAAAACGTTATGCCATTGGTTCATCCCTTAAGTATGACCAATGTATTTAGAGATGATAAACAAGAGGAATCGATTTCCAGGGAAAACGTACAATTCATTGCACCAGCCGTTATGGGGGCTTTTTTTAAAGTGCCGAAGGTAATAGAATAAAAAATTGTTATAAGAGAAGCGCCCTTGAAGCTCTTAAGTTTTACCGCACTCCAAATAAGAAGAAAAATACTCGCCAGAGAAATACGTACATCAGATTTAATTAAAGAACTTTATGAAAGGATCAACAAAGTTGATCCTGATGTACAGTCATTTCTTGCTTTAAATGAGAAAGCTGCATTTGACGCGGCAAAAGAAATTGATCAGAAAATTGCAAACAGTGTGAAGGTTGGCTTGCTTGCCGGAATTCCCATTGCAATTAAAGATAATATATGCACAGAGGGCATAGCCACTACTTGTGCTTCGAAAATTCTCAGAAATTTCATCCCGCCTTATGATGCTTTCGTTATAAAACGGTTAAAAGAAGAAGATGCCATTATAATTGGGAAAACCAATTTAGACGAATTTGCAATGGGTTCTTCTACCGAAAACTCCAGTTATAAAATTACCCGCAATCCTTATAACCTTAATTGTGTCCCTGGAGGATCCAGCGGTGGTTCTACTGCTGCTGTAGCTGCAGATATTGCATTTATGGCATTGGGTTCGGAAACCGGTGGTTCAATCAGACAACCTGCGGCTTTGTGTGGTGTCGTCGGATTAAAACCAACGTATGGGAGAGTGTCTCGGTATGGTTTAATTGCGTTTGGTTCTTCACTTGATCAGATTGGTCCTGTTGCAAAAGATGTGTGTGATACGGCATTACTATTAAGTGTAATTGCAGGAAAAGACAAGCACGATTCAACGTGTGCCGATATCGGTGTTCCCGATTATCTGAAGGGAATTGACGGTGGTGTAAAAGGTTTCAGGGTGGGTGTTCCTGTGGAGTATTTTGGTAAAGGATTGGATGATGATGTTCGGACAGCAGTAGATAAGGCATTAAAAATTTACGAAAAACTTGGAGCAAAGATTGTAGAGGTATCTTTGCCCCATACCGAATATGCCGTTGCAGTGTATTATATAGTGGCAAATGCGGAGGCAAGTTCCAATTTAGCACGGTTTGATGGTGTGCGATACGGTTTTCGATCTAATGATGTGAAAGGAATAGATGAAATGTATTGCCGGTCCCGTTCCGAAGGATTTGGCAATGAAGTGAAACGGCGCATTATGTTAGGGAACTACGCATTAAGTTCGGGTTATTATGATGCGTATTATTTAAAGGCTTCAAAGGTAAGAAATCTCATAAAAAAAGACTTTGA
The DNA here is from genome assembly GCA_016873155.1 of Planctomycetota bacterium. GTDB lineage: Bacteria > Planctomycetota > Brocadiia > Brocadiales > Brocadiaceae > Wunengus. The sequence goes on from VGXX01000009.1 coordinate 15,364, forward strand.
TGAAGTTTTCAAAAAAATTGATTGTATTATCTGCCCCACCTCCCCCGTTCCAGCATTCGAAATTGGAGAACGTGTTAATAATCCGTTAGAAATGTATCTTTCTGATATTTATACAATACCGGCAAATTTATCCGGTATCCCCGGCATTTCGATTCCATGTGGATTTTCAAAAAAAGGATTACCTATTGGGCTGCAAATACTGACAAATTGCTTTGAAGAAGCAAAAATGCTGCAAATTGCGTATGCTTTTGAGAGAGAAACCGATTTTCATCTGGCAAAACCTAAGTTGTAATTTTACTTTTATGCATTAAGGCAAGATTATACAAATGGATTACGAGGTTGTTATAGGATTAGAAACTCATGCTGAATTGTCCACAATAACAAAATTGTTTTGTGGCTGTAGCACAAAGTTTGGCGCTGAACCAAATACGCAAGTATGTCCGGTTTGTTTAGGAATGCCAGGTGTTTTGCCTGTTGTGAATAAAAAAGCCTTTGAATATGCATTAAAGGCTGCCATCGCATTAAATTGTACTATTAACCGGTATACAAATTTTGATCGAAAGAGTTATTACTATCCTGATTTGCCTAAAAATTACCAGATTTCCCAAAATTATTATAATCTTGGCATTGATGGATATATGACTATTGAGGTAAATAATGTTATCAAGAAAATCCGGATGCACAATGTTCATCTGGAAGAAGAAGCCGGCAAACTTATACATCCGGAAAATGCGGGAGCGGATTACAGTCTTGTTGATTTTAACAGGGCGGGAGTTCCTTTGCTGGAGATTGTATCATGTCCTGACATGAGAAATGCAACAGAAGTAGAAAGCTATATGCATGCGTTAAAAAAGATACTTTTATACACAGGCATATCGGATTGTAAGATGCAGGAAGGATCTCTTCGGTTTGAGGCGAGTATTTCATTGAGAAAGATTGGAGAAGAAAAGTTGGGTAACAGGGTAGAAATGAAAAATCTAAATTCAATGAAGTCTGTTTTGAAGGCGATTGAATATGAAACCTCTCGGCAGAGTGAATTGCTCGATCGTGGTGAAAAGATAGAGAGGGAAACGCGATTATGGGATGAAATACGCGAGAGAAGCGTTAGAATGCGTTCAAAAGAGGAAGCGCAGGATTATCGTTATTTTCCCGAACCTGATTTATTGCCGTTTGTGATTGATGAAAAATGGATATGTTCGATACAAGAGACTATCCCGGAACTTCCTCTTGAACGAAAACAGCGATTTGTCGAAACGTTTCAATTATCCGATTACGATGCCGGTTTGTTGATTGAAGATAAAATACTTGCTGATTTTTTTGAAGAGTGTCTGAAAGAAGTAAATCTTCCAAAGGTATTTTGTAATTGGATCATCAATGATTTACTAAGGGAGGTAAAAGAGAAGAAATTAGATATTACTTCGCTGAAAATTAAACCGGACCAATTGGCATCCCTCGTGATAATGATTGATAAAGGAACGATAAGTAATACAATTGCAAAAGAGGTGTTTTCTGAAATGATTGATACGGGGAAAGAACCAAAAGCAATTGTTGAAGAAAAAAAATTAGTACAGATAAGCGATGAAGGGCAAATAAGTGAAATATTAGATAAGGTTATTGCTTCAAATCCAAATGCAATAGAAGATTATAAAAAAGGCAAAAAAAATGCCCTTGCATTTCTCATGGGGCAGGTAATGAAGGAGTCAAAGGGAAAGGCAAACCCCAAAGTGGTAAACGAGCTATTGAAGAGTAAATTAGAAGGTTAGGGGTATATAGAATGGGATATTATTTTGTAAAAATATTCTTGACACAAAAATAGGCATTGTTTACTTTAATTTTGGGAAATATGTAATGTATTAACGTAATGCGTCTATTTTTGTAATTGTTTTATATTACGTACATTCAGGAATGAAAGTCAGAATAATTGATTTGCTATGCTTGATACAACGCCATGAGAATATCGTTATTAAATTGTAAATAAAGGTTTTTTTATGAAAATAGGTGAATTTTTAGTAAAAAATAATTATATATCACAAGAAACGTTAAATGAAGCGTTAAGATTACAAAAGCAAGATGAAACATTGCGTATCGGTGAATTGTTGGTAAAGATGGAGGCCATTACAAAAAAAGACTTGCTTCGGTATATAGATGAATATATAAGAATCGCTTCTGATATAGACATGGGTGAGGCGAAGGATTGGTTGAGTCAGGAACAGGTAGATAAATTATTTTTGAAATATTTTAATTCTAACAAAAAAAATTAAGACAAGAAATAAATAGAAAAAATAGCATTTCTTTCCCCCCTCTATTTTCCGGGAGCATTCCCAATTTTTTGTAAAATGTGGAGGTATTATGCGGGGGATAAACCACCCGCGCTACGACACATATTGCATGGTAGCGCCGATCCTTTATGGTCGGCTTTATTTTGATTTACAAAAAATTGGGAATGCTCCCTATTTTCCTGCCGTCAAGTAGTAATCCCCCAAACAAGAGAATGAAAAACATTTTTGTTGTATTTTTTATTTAATTGCCTAAAACTTGTTGCATTCGATTGCAGTAACATGATGCTTGCTCTCGGCGATAGTATTTGCTAAACTCCTTGCTTACAGGTATTTTTGAATTATTTCTATGAAATGTAATGGCTTAAAAAATTTATTTTCTCAAAAAATACATGGAAGAACACGAAAAAGCTTATTATCAAAATAGACGCGGAAAACCTGATTTTTTAATTAAATCTCTCAAATGGTTTGTTGTAATCAGTTGGTTGTTAATGGTTACCGCATTGTTGATTTTTGGGGCTGCAATACCTGAAGTAGAATCGTTCTTCGATAGAAAATTCGATATGAAATTGATTAGTAACTGGAATCAAACAGTATCCTTGTATCTTTTTTATATGATGATCGTATGGTTTTGCATCAGTGTTATAGGGTTGGTGATCAATTCAAAAAGATGTCGTCGCAAAGATGATGAATTTCGTGTGTCCCTTATTTTCCTTTGTATAATATCAGTCTTTGGCATTATTGTTTATCTTTTCCTCTTTTAGAGTGATGAGTAAGTGAATACACAATTATAGGGAGTTTTAGGAATTATGATAACTTTATTTGTTCTGCATAAAGGGCGCCGGTAAAATTATGATAAAAATACACGAAACAAAGAATGTATCTTTCGAAGATATGATTTTTATTCCCGAAGGGAAATTTTTGATGGGCAGCACAAAAGCAGACATAGAAAAATTATTGGAGTTGGATAAAAGTATTGAAACATATAGATTAAATAATGAAATGCCCCAAAGAGAGGTTTTTTTGAATGCTTATTATATTGATAAATACCCCGTTACAAATGCAGCATTTTCTCAGTTTATTGAGTCGAATGGATATAAAGATAAACGTTATTGGTCTGAAGCAGGGTGGCAGTATGTACTTGATACCAATCTGCTTGAAAGTGACGATATAGACAATATTTTAAGCGGTGATAAAGATTGTCCTGTGGTGAATGTTTCATGGTATGAGGCGGAAGCGTTCGCTCATTGGTCGGGGAAGAGGCTTCCCACCGAAGCAGAGTGGGAAAAGGCTGCCCGGGGTACAGATGGGAGAATATATCCATGGGGAAATGAATTTGACAAAACACGACTAAATTGTGCCGAAGCAAAAATTGAAAAATCAACACCGGTAATGCAATATCCGCAAGGGCAAAGCGTTTACGGATGTTTTGATATGGCAGGAAATGTCTGGGAATGGACTGCAGCTTGGTACGATAGTCAATATTATCTTATTGCACCGGATAAAAATCCTCAGGGACCAGATGTTCCCGAAGAAAAACCTTATTCCGGTAGACCTGAGGAGGTGGGGGTTTCTATTTATGAATTGAAATCTTCGCTTAGCAAAATACTCACTGAATGCAAAGTTATTCGTGGTGGTTCCTGGAATGGATCCGGCATTGTACATATTCGCTGTGCAAACAGAGACTACGATGAACCATCATTTAAAAGCGATATCATTGGTTTCCGCTGCGCAAAATCGATTGAATAACACCATTTTCTGAAGGAATAAAACTACAACTGCCGTTTTTATTATTAGTCTGCGTAATTTGCCGAAATAGTAGTTTCGGTTTTCCTGTCATAGTAGTTGCCTCTTAAAATTCCCCGTTGTTGAATTATGAACAGGTATTTTATTTTTTATTTTTGTGAATAAATCACGAATCGTTGCGGAAGAATAATCTTTATAGCATAAATCAATCCTGAAATTCTGTTGTCCGTTGTGCTGAAGTCCGGAACAAAGATGAATAAGGGAGAACGGTTTTTCGTTTACGACGACGGTTTTGCAGCCCTTATTGAAAGCGATAAAGCGATCTTTGAATTCGTTTTCTACCGTAATCTGTTTGAAATTGCATTTATTTGTTCCCGGGCATTTATTTTTCATATTTGCCCAGATGCATGATTCGGAAATAAAAAGAGGTGTATCCTGATAAATAATAGTATCTGTGTCTGCATTAATAAATGCCTTTATATTCTCAAAATCATCTTCCGGCGAGTGCGTATATTTTGAAATCCCCAACATCCTGAGCGCCAATATCGACAGGGGGTTCACACAGTACAGGGGATAATCTGCAAACAGTTGTACGTCTTTACCTTCAAAAAAAGACAACGCGCCAAGATTCGCTATCTGAAATTTCCGAAACCCAAGATTTATTAAATTACTGACATTTTGGTTAATAGAAGAGTATGCAACTCCTTCAATATCATTGTCCCTCATAATGAAAGGGAGTGAGAAAACAATTTTGTCCCGATATTTAATAACAACATCAAATAATTGTTTATCCGTTTCTGATAATGGTAGTGCGATATATACTCTGTAGATTTCTTCTAATGGTACAGAATTTAGATAGTGTAAATTATCTGTTTTTAAGGAGAGAATAACATTTTTGTCATGGGTATTTGTTAATGGTAAATTCCCGGATACAGGAGTAATTTTTTCATGCTCTTGCTGTATCCATATAATAATTTTCCTCTTTCGTTCCTTTTTCTCCTTTTCCCAAAATTCAAATAGTTTCTGGAAATAATCACGCCGGATAGTATTCAAGACACTTAACGGAATAAAATAATTCTGTGAAATATCGATAGAAATATTCCTTAACTCAAATGGCGTATTCCCTAATCTGGAGAAACATTCTTCAACCGTCTCTTTTTTTATTATTCTCTCTTTTCCCATTTCCAGTTTTATATCATATACAGAAGGAAAAGAAGTGTGAAAAACTTCTCCGTTTATTTTCATACCATGCTGATTAATTTTTATTTTCAAGCAAACAGGTATTTTTTGGTAGGTAAGCTTTTTAGGGATTTTTGAGGCAAAGGCTTCCTTTAACGTTTGGGAAGATACCAAATAAATATCTGTGCCATGCGGATATTCTTTGAACGAATTAATGGTTGCGATAGCGCCTGCCGGGATATGGAATGCATTTTTCCCGTTAATATGAATCTCCCTGATGTGTAATAATTCAGGATTTCTTCCCTCTTTGTCAAATATTTGCAGCAAGTCCCTTATGCCAATGCCAACAGATGCTTTTATTGTCAAGCGGCCTTTTTGGGAATCGATTACCTTTCCGGCATAAAGTCCGATATTTGCCGGATACACAGGATTTACCATGTCGGTAGGTTTGACACATTCTTTAACAGGAGAAACAGTTGTGCTTTTTGGGGTGTGAGTAATTAAGTATGAATGAGTTGATTGCCTGCCAAAAACTGTTTTTAATTGTTGATCTATCCCCTCAATATCTTCCATATTTCCGTCAATTGCCTTACGATAGGCGTTTGTAGCTATTGCCACATATTCCGGCGATTTCATCCTTCCCTCAATTTTAAAAGAATGTACGCCGGCAGCCATTAAATCGTTTACCAGTGAAAGTGTATGCAGGTCTTTCATGGAGAAAAAATATCCGTTTTTTCCGGAAGTTGATTCGTACTGTACCCTGCACGGCTGCGCACACCTTCCCCGGTTGCCGCTTCTTCCGCCTTGCATACTGCTGAAAAGACACATGCCTGAGTAGGAATAGCAGAGCGCACCATGGACAAACACCTCTATCTCAATAGATGAATGACGGACAATATTTCTGATTTCATCTATTGATAATTCCCGCGCGAGAACAATACGTTTGAATCCCATCTTCCCGGCTTGTTGTGCTCCGGCAAGGTTATGAATAACCATCTGTGTGCTGGCATGGAGAGCAAAATGCGGGAATTGGGACCGTATTAAATAATAAAGTCCCAAATCCTGGATAATAAGAGCGTCAGGCTGGATTTCTTCCAGCGCAAGCAACAAATCAACCATGCTTGCAAGTTCATTCGTTTTTATCAGGGTATTGAGGGCAATGTATACTTTTTTGCCATTTTTGTGGGCATAAGCAACTGCTGCGCTTGCTTCCTCTAATGTGAAATTCTGTGCCCCGGTGCGGGCGCTGAACTGTTTTAGCCCGAAATAAATGGCATCAGCCCCATGATGTATTGCTGCAAAAAAACATTCCGGATTTGAGGCGGGTGATAAGAGTTCTGGTCTTTTGCGGGTGATAGAATGGTAAGACATCTAAGGTTTTTTGTTTAATTCATTATAGAGGGCAATCTGTTCTTCCACACTGAGTTGTCTTGGTTTTTTTTTGCTGCACAAACACATAGCACAGCGTTCATCACTGCAAAACTGACAACTAAAGCAGTCATCACAGGGATGTTTTTTATCCTTACAATTTCCCATTGATACATGGCTCCGGATTTTCAACTTTCCAACCTATGAACATAATTATAACACATTAACTATTATTCCATGAATTGAAAAAGCGCTATTCCGCTGGACATTAAAATTATTGCCGCTACCCACCTGAATATGGAACTGATGGTGAAACCCTCACGAACCATAGGCGCATAAAAGAGGATGAAAATCAATAATTATTCCAATAATCCACATCGAAATGCAGGGACTGAAGACTTCGTCGTGAACTCAGTCGAACGATTTTCAGCCCCCTACGTAGCAATAATCCATTTTCGAAGGGAAATTAATCAGACTTTGTTTGACTATATATGAATCACTTTTTTATGAATCCTGACAGTTAGCGTCTCATTTCCTTGTAGGCATTAATCAAGCCGTTTGTTGACGGATCATGAGTGGTTACCGGTTTGTTACCGGTTAATTCCGGCAATATTTTTTTTGCGAGTTGTTTCCCCAGTTCAACCCCCCATTGATCAAAACTGAAGATGTTCCAGATAACTCCCTGGACAAATATTTTGTGTTCATACATGGCAATTAAACTGCCAAGTATCCTTGGGGTTAATTTTTGGAAGAGAATGGAATTGGTGGGTCTGTTTCCCTCAAATACCTTATGAGGGGTTAATTTCTGTATTTCACTGTCACTTTTTCCCTCTTTTTTTAGTTCTTCGACAACTTCTTCTTTTGTTTTTCCTTTCAAAAGGGCCTCTGTTTGCGCAAAAAAGTTTGATAAAAGAATGTTGTGGTGTTCTCCAAGGGGATTGTGGCTGATTGCAGGGACGAGAAAATCCGCGGGGATTAACTTTGTTCCCTGATGGATTAACTGATAAAAGGCGTGCTGTCCGTTTGTTCCCGGCTCTCCCCAGATAATGGGACCTGTTTGATAATTCACTTTGTTTCCGGTTCTGTCGATATATTTCCCGTTGCTTTCCATATTTCCCTGCTGGAAATACGCGGGGAATCGGTGCATGTACTGATCGTAGGGCAGAATAGCCTCTGTTTGCGCGCCAAAAAAGTTATTGTACCATATCCCGATAAGCGCGAGGATTACCGGAATGTTTTTTTCAAACGGTGTGGTTTTAAAGTGGTTGTCCATTTCAAAAGCGCCCTGTAGCAGTTCGGCAAAATTTTCATAGCCGATAAAACAGGCTATCGACAAGCCGATTGCCGACCAGAGTGAGTACCTGCCGCCAACCCAGTCCCAGAAGACAAACATGTTGTCCCTGTGAATGCCAAATTCCTCCACTTTTTCCGTATTTGTCGAGATGGCGACAAAATGTTTCGCGACATGTGCGTGCTCTTTTGCGCGTTGTAAAAACCATTCCCTCGCGGAGAAGGCATTGGTCATTGTTTCCTGTGTGGTAAACGTTTTTGAGGCAATCATGAACAACGTGGTTTCCGGATGTAATTTCTTTAATGTTTCTGCAAGGTGGGTGCCGTCAATATTTGAAACGAAATGAACCGATAAACCATTCTTGGCATAGGGACGCAAACATTCTGTTGCCATAACCGGTCCCAAATCGGAGCCGCCAATGCCGATATTTACCATGTCGGTAATTTTTTTGCCGGTAAATCCTTTCCACTTTCCAGATGTGACATTGCGGGAAAATTCTTCTATTTTTTTTAAAACGGCATTTACCTGAGGCATTACGTCTTCACCGTCTGAGTAGATTGGCGTATTTGCTCTGTTTCGTAAGGCAATGTGCAGAACGGAACGATTCTCCGTTTCATTAATTGTATCGCCGGTGAACATTTTTTTGATGGCATCTTCAAGATTGGCTTCTTTTGCAAGATCAATAAGGCGCTTTACGGTTTCGTTGGTGATAATATTTTTTGAATAGTCGACAAGTATGTCGGCAAATCGAAGGGAAAACTTTTTAAATCTATCAGGATCTTCCGCAAAAAGTGTTTTCATATGAACCTTCTGAATGGCTTTAAAATGATCGGTGAGGCTGTTCCAGCTTTTTGTTTTTGCAGGGTTAATTTTATTTAGCATAATTACATCTCCTTAAAGCGATATTCTGAATGATACGTGGCAATTGCGCCCGGATTGTTTTTCGCTGCAGGATCCCAGACAAAAAAGTTCTGAAGTATTTGAAAATAAAACTTTTTGGCTTGGTTCCGGTGGTTTTATGGTACGGAATATATAGCAAAACAAATATGGTTTTAATTATAGTTATTGGATCAGGCATAAGGGTCTGAGACTTTGGCATCCTGAAATGTTGCCATTTCATTTAATAATTTTACACCGGCTTCTACCAGATGTATCCCCAATGTGGCGCCGGTTCCTTCTCCCAGCCGCATATTTAAGTTGAATAACGGTTCTTTTCCCAAAAACGTTAACATGTGTTTGTGTCCCCGTTCTGCAGACACGTGGGAAGCAATAAGATAATTGACCACCTTTGGCTCTAACGCACAGGCAATTATTGCGCCTGCGGTGGAGATAAACCCATCAAGGACGATGGGGATGCGATGACGTGCCGCTCCAAGACACAAACCTGCAATGCCTCCTATTTCATATCCACCCACTTTTGCCAAGACATCAATCGGGTCGTTAGGATCAGGCCGGTTGATAGCAATGGCCTTCTCTATTACGGATATTTTTTTTTGTAATTCATCATCGTTTAATCCGGTTCCGCGTCCGGTTGCCACAGAGACAGGAACATTTCCTAAAATTGAAAAGATGGCGCTGCTGGGAGTGGTATTGGCTATTCCCATATCTCCAAGACCGACAATATCCAGTCCGTCCCGGAGTTCATCTTCGATAAGTTCTATGCCGGTTTCAATTGATTTAACCGCATCTTCTCCGGACATTGCCGGGCCTGATGCCATATTATTTGTGCCGTGATTCAATTTCTTTATTTTGAGGCCTTTTGAAGGAGTGATTTCGGCGGCAACTCCGCAATCCACTACAATTACCTTTGCGCCAATGTGCCTTGCCAGGACGTTAATGGCTGCACCTTCATGAATAAAGTTTTGTACCATTTGGCAGGTGACTTGTTGAGGAAAAGAGCTAACTCCTTCGGCGACAACACCATGATCCCCCGCAAGCGTAAATATCTTTTTGTGTTTTATTCCGCACGAGAGATTTCCCCTTATGGAGTAGTAGATTGTTGCCAGATCCTCCAACCGCCCCAAACTTCCTCTTGGTATGGCAAGGGTATCAAATTTGGCTTTAATGCGCCCCTTTGGGTCTGGTTGAATAGCTTCTATATTTTCGACGGTGTGTTTTAAGTAATCCATTTGGCTGGCATAAATATTGCATTCTGATGTAAGTTTTTATATAGTAAGACTATAGCATATATATATCCATAAATAAATTCAAGTTATATTTGATATGAAGAATTCTGCACATCTGATAGAACATGCCTTGCTCAATAAAATAATAAACAGAGAGCAGTTAGATAAGGCAAAAGAACTCCAGGGGAAAAAATCGATTGGATTGGAAGATGCGTTGGTGCAGCTTGGATATTCTACCTATCAGGAGATAATTAAATGTTTATCCGAACACTATGATTTGCCAATTCTGGACATTACAAATCTGGAAATACCGGAAGAAGTCATCAATTTACTTCCTATGCAGATTATTAAAAAGAATGGCATTTTACCCGTATCAAAAAACAACGGTGTAATAATTGTCGCGATGAGTCGTCCCCCGGACCTTGGGTTTATGGATAATTTGCGATTTATGTTAGGTTCGGATATTAAATGTACGCTTGCCACCTCAGAACAGATTAAATATGCCCTTCGCAGGAATACCCGCAATGAGTCAACCGAAATGGTAGGTTCATTGATGAAAGAAATAAGAACGGCGGATATCCCTGTCATTCAAACGGAGGGTGAATCTGAAGGTGCATATCAGACAGAAGCGAAATCCATGGAAGACGACAGTCCAATTATACAATTAGTTTCGCTTATTATTAACAAAGCCATTATTGCCCGTGCGAGTGATATTCACGTGGAACCGCTTTTAAGCAAATTGAGAATCCGGTACCGGATAGATGGAGTATGTCAGGAATCGGATGTTTTGCCAAAAAATCTCCAGGATCCTATAATTTCCCGTATAAAAATACTTGCAAATATTGATATTTCTGAAAAGAGACGTCCTCAGGACGGAAGAATAAGCCTTCATTTTTCAGGAAGAGACATGGATATTCGTGTAGCCTGCCTGCCTTCTATTTATGGCGAAAGCGTGGTTATGCGGTTACTCGAAAAATCTCAGGCGTTAATGGATATAAAAAATCTTGGGTTTTGCGAAAGCGATTTTCAGCGTTTCCAGTCGATTATTAAAAGACCGAACGGTATATTTCTTATTACGGGGCCGACAGGCAGCGGGAAGACAACCACCCTCTATGCAATCATTAATGAACTTAACCAAACAGGCGTAAAAATTGTCACAGCAGAAGACCCGGTAGAATATACAATAAAGGGTGTGAATCAAAGCGAGGTGAACGAGAAAATTGGTTTTAGTTTCCCGAATATTTTAAGGACAATGCTTCGCCAGGATCCAAATGTTATTCTTGTCGGTGAAATCCGTGATACCGAAACTGCGGATATTGCGATTACTTCCGCATTGACGGGACACTTTGTTTTAAGCACCCTTCATACGAATGATGCGCCGTCTGCTATTACCAGGTTGCTTGATATGAATATTAAACCGTTTCTTGTTTCGACCTCTTTGCAGGGAATCATGGCGCAAAGGCTGGTAAGGGCCATATGCAAAGATTGTAAGGAACGGGTTTATTATACTCCGGAACAAATCGTGCAAATGGGTCTGGATGCGGGCATGTTTACGGATTATTCTTTCTATAAGGGAAAAGGGTGCAAGAAGTGTAATAATATAGGTTATAAGGGCAGGATTGGCATATACGAACTCATGGATATGGATGAAACCTTACGTGATATGACATACAATGTAGCTTCTACCGATGAAATGAGAAAGGCTGCAAAAGCATCGGGAATGACAACGCTGAAAGAAGATGGCATCAGGAAAGCAAAAGAAGGGAAAACAACACTGGAAGAAATATTCAGGGTTACCGGGGTGGAAGAATGAAAACGGCGCAGACACAAAGTAAATCAAAGCCTGACATAAAGAGTGATGCCCGAAGAAGGCTTTTTGGCCAATTATTGAAAGAAAAAGGGTTTGTTACTGAAGATCAAATTCAGGAGGCGCTTGCCATACAAAAGCAGAAGGGAGGATTGCTGGGAGATATTCTCGTTAGTATGAATTATGTGACGGATGCCCAGATAATGCAGGTATTAAGCGAATATCTCGGAGTGGAAATTGTAAACCTGGAAGAAATGGAAATACCAAAAGAGGTTATTGACAGCATTCCGCCTGCCATTGCACAATTATACAGGATTGTTCCGATACGGTATGAAGAAGATAAGCGGATTATTACCGTAGCACAGGCGGATGCCCTTGCAATTGAAAAGATTGACGACTTGCGATTGGTGCTTAAATTAAATGTAAAATCTGTTCTTTGTCATAAAAATGCAGTCGACCGCGCTCTGGAAAAATATTATCCAAGGAAGCATGAATCCGTGGAGCAGTTGCTGCTGGAATTTAAAGAGGACAGGTCATATGCGCAATCTGTTTCAGGGAATTATATAGATATTGAAGAACTAAAGAAAATGGCGGCCACCGCCCCCGTAAAGAAATGGGTAGGCCTTATGTTTTTACATGCGGTTCTGGACAAAGCAAGCGATATCCATTATGAGGCTTTTGATGATGGCTTTAGAGTCCGGTATCGGATAGACGGCGTATTGTACGACAGAGTGTCTCCTCCCAGAGAACTAGGACTTCCCATTAATTCAAGAATTAAGGTTATGTCAGGAATGGACATTTCAGAAAGGAGGTTGCCGCAGGATGGAAGAATAAAGCTGAACGTTGGAGGCACATCAATAGATTTGCGTGTTTCCACACTCCCGACAAAATATGGGGAGAGCATTGTGATGCGATTACTTGATAAATCAACAGTATCGCTTAATTTGGATACACTGGGTTTTCGCGCCGAAGAATTAAAATATATATATCAGTTGTTGAATACTCCGAACGGTATAATCCTCGTAACAGGACCGACCGGTTCCGGAAAGACGACTACATTGTACGCTTCATTAAACTATTTAAACGAAATAAGCACAAAAATAATAACCACAGAGGACCCTGTCGAATATGACATTGATGGACTTATTCAGGTGCAAATAAACCCGTCGATAGGAGTTGACTTTGCGAGTTGCCTGCGGTCTATTTTACGTCAGGATCCTGATATTATACTTGTTGGTGAAATCAGAGATGAGGAGACGGCCAAGATTGCCATCCAGGCTTCGTTGACAGGCCATCTGGTTTTTAGTACATTACACACAAATGATGCTCCGCTGACGATAACACGCTTAATCGATATCGGCATAAAACCTTATTTGATTGCTTCGACGCTGGAATGTATAATTAGTCAGCGGTTGGTGAGAAAAATATGCGAATCTTGTAAAGAAGAATACGAACCTTCCGATGAATCTTTAAATGAATTAAATATTACAAAAGAGACGATAGCTGGCAAAAAATTTTTCCGTGGAAGCGGGTGCAGTGAATGCAGAAAAATAGGATACAGGGGACGCATGGGTATTTATGAAATAATGCATATTAACGAAGAAATACGGCATTTGATTACAGAACAGGCAAGCACAAATGTGATAAGGAGCGTTGCGAGAAAAAATGGTATGAATACATTACGTGAAAGCGGCTTGAAAGCAATTTTTGAAGGACGGACAACCATTGAAGAAGTCGTGCGGGAAACAATTTCCATATAACATTATTTAATGAGAGAAAAATTGCCATGTCTCTATACCAATATTATGCGGTAAACAATACAGGAAAACAGGTAAAGGATAAAATTGAAGCGCTATCATCCGAAGAAGCGATCTCCAAAATTCGGGGATTGGGTTATTTCCCTACCCGTGTAAAAGAAATAAATGTGCGCGGGAAATCATCGGAACAACAAGGAACAGCAACCCGTAAGAAAAAATTTGGTGAAATAAATATATCTGTTGGCGGAATAAAATCCAAACATTTGACGCTGTTTACACGACAATTGTCAACATTACAGGATGCGGGATTGCCTATAATCAGAAGTTTGCAAATACTTACCGCACAGCTTAAAAAAGGAACACTGAAAAGAACCGCGCAGAAAGTTATTGAAAGCATCGAAGGCGGAAGCACTTTCGCAGGAGCGCTTGCAAAACATCCGAGAGTATTTGATAAACTCTACGTGAATATTGTCAAAGCCGGAGAAGTGAGTGGTTCTTTGGACATCATTTTACGGAGACTGGCCGATTTCAGAGAAAAGATGGAGCGGCTTGTCAGAAAAATAATAACCGCGATGATCTATCCTTCAGTAGTGGTCGTTGTTGCTACCCTAATTCTTATAGGCCTTATGATCTTTGTTGTGCCAAGTTTTGCAAAAATATTTGATGAACTGGGATTAGATCTGCCTGCGCCAACGAGAATGTTGATTAATTTCAGCACCTTGCTTAAAACAAATTGGATGTATTTACCTGCAGTTCTGATAGGAATTTTTGTGTTTTACAAACTCGTGCGGATTATTAAGAAGGTCAGACTCCTCATTGACCGTGCCAAATTTAAGATCCCCATTTTTGGCGCGATAATTAACAAATCTACCGTTTCACGGTTTACCCGTACGCTGGCGACGTTGACATCAAGCGGCGTGCCTATTTTGGATGCGCTCATTAATTCAAAAGATACGACAGGAAATGCTGCCGTTGCTCATGCGATACAAAATATCCATGATAGTATTCGAAGCGGCGAAACTATTGCAAAACCGCTGCGTGAATCAAAGATTTGCAGTGAAATAGTAGTGAATATGGTCGAAGTAGGTGAGGAAACAGGCGAACTGGAAAAGATGCTTACAAAAGTAGCGGATAACTATGACGATGAAGTGGACAGGGCTGTTGAAGGGTTGGTAAGCCTGATAGAGCCGGTTATGATTGTATTTTTAGGGGGATCGGTTGGTTTTATCGTTATTGCGATGTTTCTGCCTCTGGTAAAATTAATGCAAAGTATCGGTGGGTAATAATAGTGATAATTTACTCCGGAATAAAAATAAATGTAAGAAAAGATGAGGTTACTCTTGATGGTGGCAGAAAAGTAATGAGGGAGGTAATCGACCATCCCGGTTCTGCTGCCATAATTCCTTTTATTACAAAAGATGAGATTATATTGATTAAACAATACCGGTATGCGGTAAATGAAACAATTTACGAAATTCCTGCCGGTACCCTTGATAAAGGTGAAACTTTCTTTGAATGCGCAAGCCGGGAACTTGAAGAGGAGATTGGGTATAAAGCGGGCATTCTTGAACCACTGTCCATTATTTATCCTTCACCGGGCATTTTGAGCGAAACGATGCATCTTTATAAAGCAACAGACCTGATTAAAACCAAAACAAATCATCAAGCGGACGAATCAATTAAAGGAATTATTCAGTTAAAACTGAAAGATGCATTTGAGTTGATAAAAAAAGGGGAGATCAGAGATGCAAAAACAGTGTGCAGTATTTTAATGTGCGGCAAAAATATTTTTTAAGAAGAAGTTTTTTTGATTTTAAGCAGTGGAAGATTTTTAGAACGTAAAATATTTTTTAAAAAATATAACCCATCAATTTCATTCCAGAACGTACCGCAACACTGTTTTCTTACCATACTATTTTCTCTTTCTTTATTTTTAAAAGATTTATATAGGTTCACCCATACTGAATAATATTTTTATAAACCTTTGAACGTATAACGATGAATCAAAAAAATGATAACCTCTCTATTTCGATAATAATTCCCGTATATAATGGGGAAAAACATATTGGAAGATGTCTGGATGCTGTATGTGCATCGAGTTATTCTCCCTGTGAAATTATTGTGGTGGATGATAATTCTACGGATAAAACTATTGATATTGCACGGCAAAAAGGAGTTATAGTGCACCAATTGCCGGAGAGAGCAGGCCCTGCCGTTGCAAGAAATTATGGGGCAAAACATGCAATGGGTGAGATTCTTTTATTTATCGACTCTGATGTCGAGGTGCGTAAAGATACCCTTGCGGCGGTTAACGAAGATTTCCGGCGTTATCCGAAAATAACTGCAGTTTTTGGCTCGTATGATGATACACCCTCCGAAGAAAATTTTCTCTCCCAATACAGAAATTTAATGCATCATTTTCATCATCAACAGGCACGTGAGGAGGCTTTTTCCTTTTGGGCAGGTTGTGGAGCTATAAAAAAGTGTGTTCTTATGGGAATAGGCGGATTTGACCAAAATCGTTACAAGAAACATTCTATAGAGGATATAGAATTAGGCTATAGATTATGCGCAAAGGGACATAAAATATTATTAGATAACCGTTTATTAGTAAAACATCTTAAGCAGTGGAAATTTATTCAAATGATACGAACAGATATTCTTCTGCGCGCGATTCCCTGGTCATATCTTATTTTGGAATCAAAATATATGCCAATGGATCTCAATCTTAAATTGCACCATAAAATAAGTACGATCCTAGCAGGGATAATGATTTTTTTAATGCCTCTTTTATTATTGCGAGGTGATGATTTATTTTCTTTTAATTTTGTTATGTTCATTGGTATTATTTTGTTTTCATTTTTGATCTTAAACAAGACGTTTTATGTCTTTTTTTTCAGGAAAAAGGGTATAGATTTTACCATAAAGGTTTTTCCCTTTCATGTTTTGTACTATTGTTATAGCGGCGCTTCATTTGTGTTATGTTGTTTTATTTATTATATAAGGTGTTTTAGGCGAATTGTGAAACGTGGCAGGCACACTCGAAACTATAAATTCAAATAATTCGTATCACTTTAGCTTTTTGAAAAAACATGATTTCTCAGCTATTCTGCAACCCTGACAGGGTTCTGAAACCCTGTCAGGGTTAAACCCGTAAGCAAGATTTACCTTATGTTGTCACAGTTTTTCAAAAAGCTAAAGTGATGCAATAATTCTGACAATTATCATGAAAAAAAAAGTCGTTGTTATTGGCGCTGGTCCCGCCGGGCTAACAGCAGCGTATGAGTTGTCGAAAAGAAATGTTGAAACAATATTACTTGAAAAGGAAAACTCCGTTGGAGGTCTTTCAAGGACTATTCGATACAAAAAATATTATTTTGACATTGGCGGACATCGTTTTTTCACTTTGTGGGAAGAAATAAACAGTTTCTGGAAAGAAATTCTCGGCAAAGATTTTCTGTATCGCAAAAGGCTTTCCAGGATATTTTTTCATAAAAAATTTTTCTCCTATCCCCTCCAACCCTTTAACACCCTACGCAATTTAGGATTGTTAAAGAGCCTTCTGATCATTTCCAGTTACCTCAAGGCGCATGTGTTTCCACTGCTGCCGGAAGATACCTTTGAAAGATGGGTTGCAAATCGCTTTGGCAGGTGTCTTTATCGGATATTTTTTAAGTCATATACGGAAAAAATTCTTGGAGTATCCTGTAAAGAGTTAGATGCCGAGTGGGCAGCGCAACGGATCAGCGGATTGTCATTCATAAGCGCAGTGAAACATTCCGTAATAAAGAAACAGAATCATTCCGAAAACGGAAAAACAATAAAGACGCTGATAGATGGTTTTTATTATCCGAAGTTAGGTCCGGGGATGATGTGGCAAAGACTGGCAGAGATTTCAGAAAGACAAGGAGCTACTCTCTATACAGGTGCAAATGTTGAGGGGATTTTTTGGAAGAATAACAGGATAAGGGCAATAGAAGTACTACAAAACGGAAAATATCAATATTTTGAAGGCACCCATTTTGTCAGCAGCATGCCGTTGCAGGAACTTATACGGAAAATGAAACCTGAGGCGCCTTCCGAGATTCTTGAAGCAGCGAATACATTACGGTATCGGGATTATATTACGGTAGTGCTTATGGTAAATAAGAGAGACGTATTTCCTGACAACTGGCTGTATATTCACGAACCAGATCTTAAGGTAGGAAGGATACAAAATTATAAGAATTGGAGTCCTGAAATGGTGCCGGATAACGGGAAAACCTGTCTGGGGTTGGAATATTTTTGCCAGGAAGGGGACGAATTATGGAATATGCCGGATCAGAAATTACTGGAATTGGGGATTCGGGAATTGTGTTCGATGGGATTTGCGCAGAGTAGTGATGATGTCGAGGATGGCACAGTACTTCATGTGCCGAAGGCATATCCGCTTTATAAGCTGGGATACCGGGAAAGTCTGTATAAAATTAAAGAATATTTGAAGACCATAGAAAATTTATATCTTATAGGTCGCAATGGAACCCATACATACAATAACCAAGATCACTCCATGATGACGGGAATGTTGGCGGCAGAAGATATATGTGCGGCAAATTGTACGATAGCGGAATCTGACAGACAATGCATAGAGATCTGATGGATAAGACTTCAAACGGGAATAACCATCCTGAACCGTGTCCAAAGGTGTTGATAAATGATGTTGTAGCAGATAAGAATTCGTTGCGTAAGCTGGTGGAGGCAGGGCGGACGGATGAGAGAATCGGCGTGATTGCCCCGGTTGTTTATTCGTATCATAATCCTGTTTCGATACAATGCTGCGGTTACCGAATAAATTATTGGATAGGGCGACTGAAGAAACTGAAGTATGGTCGTGACATATTTGTAAAAGAGAGTGATACGGTTTCAGAGGTGGATTCGCAGATAGGCTGTGCAAATCTGATAAAGGTAGTTGTTTTTAAAGAGATAGGACTTTTTCGAAGGATATACGATATTTATTTTGAAGAAACGGATTTTAACGTCAGGGCGTGGAGAAACAACTTCCGTGTGGTGGTGGTAAAAGATGCGAAGGTGTGTCATAAAGCGGCGTCAACCATGAATAAATACATTATGAAACGCGCCTATCTTCTCTTAAGGAATCTCTTCATCTTTGAGTTGCTCAATGCAGGAATGCGACATTTGATGGCATTTGTTCCCTATTTTTTCCTGGTGCATGTTCCTTATTTCCTTGTCTATGGAAGCGTGTATGGTTTGAATGTTAAATTTAAGGATACCAGGAATAAGTATGGCGGCGTTACTTCGAAGATTAAATCAGTGTAACTAATTAATGAAAATAATACAACTTGACTGGGTCTCAGGGATAGTGTATGCAACTCCACTCATCGGTTTCAAGATTAACCGCAATTTTGATTGTCGGTGGATTACGGCAACGCAGTGAACGATGTTTACAAGCCTTATTGGCTCAATCGTCTGACATGCAGTTTGACATTCTCATCATTGATATTGCACCGCAAACAATGCCTTTGGTAGGTTGTGATCATCCGTATGTCCGCTGCATCCGTTATCCAGATTGCCCATCTTACGCAACTGCAAAAGTCAAGGGCATTCAAAGCGCCACTACAGAGGTAGTCGCTTTTATCGAGGATCATGCGATTCCCGATGCGAACTGGGTGAAGGGTGTTCTGCGCGCATTTCAGCAGTCACCAGACATTGCCAGTGTTGTCTATACTTATAAAAATCTGAATCCGCAAACAGTGATCAGTAGGGCGTTCATGTTGTTCTCGTATGGTAGGTGGATGAATCCGGCATTTTCCGGCTATGTTGGCTCAGGCCCTAGCAACAATATTGCATATCGCCGGGCAGTGTTGCTGGAATTGGGTGACACACTTACCACCTACCTTGATATGGAATATGTTTTCCACCAGCGCTTCCAGGCTCAGGGATGGAAAATGTATAAAACCGCTGAGGCTGTCATTGCTCATGAGAACTGGGTACGCCTGCTGCCGGGATTGCGTGATATTGGCGTACATAGCCAATTTTCAGCTATTCGGAGGGTTAAGCTGAATCATTGGTCATTGATAAAACGCACGTTGTTTATCGGCGGGATGACGATATTCCCGTTGGTTCAATGTTGGAGGATGGGTAAAAGTCTGCGACCCTGTCCCGAATTATTTCGGGCATTTTTGTGCTATTTACCAATTTTTTTTCTTTTTTCCGTTTATGGAGCTTTTAAGGAAGCCATCGGGTATATGAATACTTCCAGAGATCTCAGGGTAGTGGTAACTGACAATGAACTTTTCATCCCGCGCGATGTCTGAAGGTGATTCCCATGCCTTACGTGTCAATTATTATTCCCGTGTACTATTCTGTTGATCGCATTGAGGCGAGTTCATACAGTCTGCAAGAGCAAAGTTTCATAATTGTTGTAGACAGCACATCTGATGGTGCAACCGCCAGTATGCGAGAAACCATGTACCTGAATATACGACCAGTGCGAAGTTCGTTGCGATTATTACCAAATTGTGGAAATGGGAAAGAATAGAGAGTTTGAAAGTATGGGATTTGACAATGAGCCCTTTTTTTCCGTTATTATTCCTACGCTTAAAAGACCGTCGAGGCGGTTGCAGAATTGTCTGGAAGCTTTGGCAGGTCAAAGCTTTCGCAGTTTTGAAATCATTGTGGTAGATGATGGCAGTGATTTCCCTCCGGGAGAAATCGTAGGGAATTTTGCCGATCGTTTAGATGTACAATTAGTGTTGAATAATCGATTAGGGCCTGCTTCGGCAAGAAATTTGGGCGCGAAAATGGCAAAAGGTAAGATGTTAGCATTTACTGATGATGACTGTGAACCTGCCCCTGATTGGCTGCAAAAGATGGCAGATAGTATTGTCATTACCAAAGAGAGTAATATTGCTCTTGGTGGACGTACGGTTAATGTTATGAATAACAACCTGTTCTCCATCGCAAGCCAATGCCTCATTTCGTATCTCTACAGTTATTTTCAAAATCGTCCGGGAAGATTTTTTACCACAAACAACATTGTTCTACCGGTAAAGCTTTTTGGTGAAATAGGCGGTTTTGATTATCGGATCCCTTTTGCTGCGGAAGATCGCGATTTGTTTGACAGGTGGCAGTATATGGGTTACGGGATGCAATATATACAGGAAGCCGTAGTTTATCATAAACATTCTTTTACTTTGTTCAGTTATTTGAAACAACACATGGCCTATGGGCAAGGAGCATTCTTTTATCATAGACTGCGTTCTGGCCGAAAACATTTACCGATTAATATTGATCAAAAAAAATTTTATTTAGGTATGATGCGATTTCCATTTTCTCACTTCAGAAATATTAAAGCGACACTAATAGTGTTGCTGCTAGTGATTTCTCAGGTGGCATATGCCATTGGATATTTTTTCGAGTGGGGTAGAAAGCCGTTGCATAAGTGAATTTGTTGATGCAGTGACCATGAAGTACGATAATAAAGGAGAGAGAATATATTCTATCCTTGATCTCGTATATAAAATGAAAAATATGATTCAGTTATATTTCTGATATTAATCAAGAGTTATACAAGGATAATTTATTGAAAAATGCCGGGACTTTCAATTACGATTTGCAACCGCAACTTGCCAGAGTATAAAGGTCGTAAAGCAACTATTCCGGAATATTCTCTTATGGATTATATATCAACGATACTGGAAAAGCAGGGATGTTCTGTTATAAGGGTGGTAGAAAATAAGATGGAGCTTAATCCGGAAGGAGTATTGTTGATATTTGGCAATGCAAACTGGTATCCGACTGTTTGTCGAATGCTGATGAAAATTCCCGCTCATAAACGACCTTTGACGGTTATTTGGCATACAGAGCCGCTTCCCCTTCCAAAAAAAGCACAATTGCCCAGACATTACCCCAATCTACGGGAAATAGGGAAAATATTACTTTGTGATGCGCGTGCAACTGATATTTATACAAATTATTTTCGATTACGCAGTTTGATAAAAAACGGTATCCCCGATATTCTTCTGGTATCTACACAGAGTCGCTGTGAATTTCTTTTTGAGAACGGTATTTCTTCTCATTGGATACCTCTTGGTTATTTTCCTTCTATGGGAAAAGATATGAATCTGTTTCGTGATATTGATATCCTTTTTCTCGGAGCACTTGATGTTTCCAGACGGAAGCGACTGATTAGACAGCTTCGGGAAAGAGATGTTAATCTGGCAACATTGGGTGATTGGTTTGATGAAGCCTGTTGGGGTGAAAATCGTACACAGATTATAAACCGTTCGAAGATATTTCTGAATATTCATAGAGTATATGGTGATTTGGCAGGATACCGGATGATTCTGGGAATGGCAAATAAATCGTTAATACTTTCGGAACCCATTTACAACCCGGCGCCATTTATTCCCGGAAAACATTATATCAGCGCAACGATAGAAGAAATGCCAGATGTCATTGATTATTATCTTAATCATGAACAGGAACGCGAACGAATCGCAAATGAAGGTCATGCCTTTTTAATGAATGAATTGCAATTAGAACATTCAATATTTCACATTCTGAAATTAATTATGGAATATCACAGGTAGGAAAATATGATTCCCATTCATCGTCTATATTTTGGACTAGTATAATGATTCCATAATAACATTGCAATGTGATTCTTTTTGTGGCATACTTCCCTCAAGAAAGGAGGCGAAGATGCCATTTGAAAGAAAAAGACCACGTATCATATTAAATCACGAAGAAACA
>VGXX01000010.1 GCA_016873155.1 Planctomycetota bacterium
TCATGCAAAATAAAGTTTAAGGGAATACCTTAAACAGGTCCTGGTAAACTCAGGATCAGAAGAAAACTATCGAAGAGCTGGGCGCTGTGGGTTTCCTACTCACTACCCGGCTCTTCGTGTTTCTGGATAAAATCGATAAAAATAAGAGAAAAATGGATAAAAATGTGCTTGACAAGATTCACCATAAATGTATAATAAAAAAGCTTTTTGTTATCTTGCGGGCGAATACTACTTTCTATGATATTTAATGAGTAATGGTATTAGCGGGAAGGGGGGTGGTTTGGTAAGCCGAAAAATCTTATTGTGTCTACGGTTACCGGTGATTTCAATAAACATCATGGGTAATAATTGTAGTTTTAAAAGCATGTATCAGGAAAGAAAGGAGAAGATGTAATGCTTGAATTTTTTAAGAAACCATTATCCAGGATTGTGGGGGCAACCATTGCGTTTGCTGGTGTAACATTGCTAACGTGTACAATGGGAAATGGCATTGCAAAGGCGGAAGGCCCTACATTTCAGGATGTAGCATCACAGGTGTTTGGTCAGGCAGTTGGGCCGGATAACGACGGAACATTGTATGTTTTTGGATTGACAGCTAAATATACTACGCCAGAGTATGTTGAGGGAAGAGGTCCTTACAAGTCATTTTTGAAATTCTTACCTTCAATTCGTTGGTATGATCCAGAGCATTATTGGACAAATGGCAGCCAAACTGAAGGTGTTTATAAGAATGAAGAATGCGTTCTGTGCCATACCGTTCAGACTCCTACGATTGTGAAAGACTGGAAGATAAGTGCTCATGGGAAGACAGAAGGCAGGAAAGGAACTGTAACAAAGGATGGAAAGCCATATGAAGGCGTTGTTGGCTGTGATAAATGCCATGGAAATGACCACCAGAAGCTTTTTATGCCCACATACAAACATTGCGGTGAGTGTCATCCGAAAGAGACTGCGGAACATAGGGCTGGTGGTTTGGGTTCACATACCCATGCGTTTACAGTAAACACCTTGGAATTTTCATGGCAATTAGGAAAACCTGCAGAAGAGGTTGCTGGCTGCGCTGAGTGCCATGCCATTGCGGAAAACAGGTGTGATGGCTGTCATACAAGGCACGTTTTTAGCCCTGCTGAGGCAAGAAAACCAAGTGCATGCAGATATTGTCACATGGGTATTGACCATGATGAGTGGAAGATGTATTCGGATTCCATTCATGGTTGTTTATATGAGGCAGAATCTGCCACTATGGATTGGAGCAAACCATCGAAGAAGGGGAACTACAGAGTTCCAACATGTGCTTATTGCCATATGCAGGATGGGAATCATAATCCACAGCAATTTGGAACGATTTATAGCGATATGGGTATGTTCGAAGTTGACCGTGGTGCACCGAAGCACAAGGCAAAGAGAGATGCATGGATAAAGAAATGCCAGGATTGTCATTCACCAAGGTTTGCAGCTGATAAACTGAAGGCCATGGACGATGGTATCAGGTTGAGCTTCACGAAGTGGAGGGAAGCTGCCGCCGTTATCGTTGGCTGCTTCTTGGACGGCGTTGTTGATCCGATGCCGGAGGGTTCACCGCCAGACTGGTATGGACATTACACGTTCAGCTTGTTACCAGGCGGCGATCCAAGGTTCTATGCGACTTCAAACCTTGAACGTCTGGGTCTCGAAATGATTTGCTATCTGATCGGCAATACATACAAGGCGTTGGCTCACATGTGTATGTACAATGCGACGTACGGAAACGGTGGCGCATTTGAAACAGACAGAAAGTTGATCGAGATCAAGACTGAGGCAGCTAAGTTGAGAAGGTTTGCTGCAATTGAAAAGAAGATTGGTTTGGAACACAAGTCAGAAGCATTCTGGCAGCATGGTGAATATTCGGACTTGCTCCCAGGTTGGAAGAGAAAACCAGGCGACATAGATCTTGAATGGTTCAAGAGGACTGATATTCCTCACCGTGCGAATGCCGACGCTCCAGTTCAACCGCATGGGCATTAATTTTAAAAATTTGGTGTAAGAAGCCAAATTTTGTCTCAAGAACGATGAGGGTAGCAGAAATAACTTTGCTACCCTCATTGTGTTTATGAATTTAACTTAATAATGATAAGCGTAAGGAATAATAAAAAATAATATAAAGGCGGTATTGATTATGGGAATGACAACATTGAAATCTAAAGCACAAAAGCACGGGGATTCGTGTAAGGTAACTGGTTTTCCTGATAAATTGGGACATTTTGGACGTTTTGGCGGGAAGTTTGTCCCTGAAACCATAATGCCCGCTTTAGATCAATTAGAAAAGGCTTATTTAGAAGCAAAAAACGATCCTGCCTTTAATACTGAATTAGAGTATTATCTGAGAGAGTATGTGGGACGTCCATCAACCTTATATTATGCTGAAAGGTTAACAAAGAAGTTGGGAGGCGCAAAAATATACTTAAAGCGGGAAGACCTGAATCATACAGGCGCCCACAAAATAAATAATACCATTGGTCAGATATTGCTTGCCATCAGGATGGGTAAAAAGCGGATTATTGCCGAGACAGGGGCCGGACAGCATGGAGTAGCGACTGCTACTGCTGCTGCCATGTTCGGGATTGAATGCGATGTGTATATGGGTGAAGAAGACATGAGACGGCAGGCATTGAATGTCTTTAGAATGAAACTGCTGGGTACGCGAGTCATACCGGTGACAAGTGGCTCAAAAACCTTGAAGGATGCGACGAATGAAGCATTCAGGGACTGGATGGCCTCGGTTAGGAATACCCACTATATTTTAGGGTCGGTGGTTGGTCCTCATCCCTATCCCATGATGGTCAGGGATTTCCAGTTGGTGATCGGCAGAGAGGTGAAAAAGCAAATATTGGAAAAGGAAAACAGATTGCCCGATTATCTTATTGCCTGTGTTGGCGGCGGCAGTAATTCGATGGGTTTGTTCCATCCTTTTATTGAAGATAAAGAGGTAAATATGATTGGGGTGGAGGCCGGAGGTATCGGGACTGGAATTGGTCAGCACGCATCTACGCTTACCAGCGGTAAGGTCGGTATTTTACACGGGAGTGCAAGTTATGTGTTGCAGGACGATGATGGCCAGACATTGCCTGTCCATTCGATTTCCGCTGGCTTGGATTATCCTGGTGTTGGTCCGGAGCATAGTTATTTAAAAGATATTGGAAGGGCGAAATACGTTTCTATTATAGACGATGAGGCTGTAAATGCCTTTCAGGAATGTGCGCGGATGGAAGGGATTATTCCCGCCCTTGAGGCATCGCATGCCATTGCATATACGATGAAATTTGCTCCAACGCTGGGTAAAGACAAAATAATAGTTATCTGTCTGTCGGGTAGTGGTGATAAGGATTCCTTTGAGGTTGCCAAAAAACTTGGATACAAGATTTAGTAATAGCAAAAGTTTTTTTATAATTTTCGAGTGAATGCACTCTTTGATGATTCTGTGATGAGTTTTGATGAATAGGATTGATAAAAAGTTTTGTGATTTAAAGAGCAAGAAAAAGCCTGCCTTTATTCCCTTCATTACTGCCGGTGATCCAGACCTGCAAACCACAAAGGCTTTAATATTAGAGTTCGAAAAAAGGGGTGCTGATATTATCGAACTCGGCATCCCTTTTTCCGACCCTATTGCGGATGGCCCCATTATACAAGCCTCATACTACAGAACCTTAGTTCGAGGAATAAAGGTTGCACAAATTCTTGACATGGTTTCGGAGCTTCGTGCTGTATCTGAAATACCCATTGTTTCGATGGTATCCTATAGTACGGTATTTAAGGGAGGATGTCAGGCATTTATTGAAAAGGCATGTAAGGCAGGGTTGGATGGCCTAACAATCCCGGACATGCCTGTGGAAGAGAACAATGATATATTTGAGGCGGCGAAGAAGAAAGATTTCAAGGTCGTCTGTTTTGTTGCACCAACGACAACGGATGAGCGGATGTCTTTAATCACACAAAAGTCAGAGGGGTTTTTGTATTATATTTCTGTGGTAGGTATTACCGGGATCAGAGACAAGTTGCCGGATGACATTGTTCAGAACATCAATAAACTAAAACAAATGACCTCTACTCCCATTGCTGTAGGTTTTGGTGTCTCCACACCAGGTCATGCGAAGTTGATTGGGAAGGTTGCAGATGGGGTTATTGTAGGTAGCGCTATAATAAAAGAAATAGAAAAGCACACAAATGAACCCTCAGAGAAACTCGTAAATAAAGTCGGTGAATTTGTAGGACAATTGATTGAGGGAGCGAAAGGTTCGATTGACGTGTAACGTTTATGTATACAAGTTATCTACCTGTGACGACGAGATGATTACGCTCACGTATTTTTGTTTAAAACCAGATAAAAATAATTAACTTTTGTATTGACTTAAGTATTAGATTAAGTATAATAATTTTTCTAAAAATATTAGGATATGTTGTGTATAGTCGGTTGAGACATTGATAAATTTAAGTAGTATTTAAAATTTTGATCTGCATTGGAAAGGGGGTGGTCTGCAAGAGTCAACGGTGAGGTTATTTTATTATGTAACGCAATCGAATGACGATTGTGGCGTACGGATAATGAGAAAGGAGGAGAATATAAAGTATCATGCATAAATTTTTGAAAGTAACATTAGCGTCAGCTTTAATAGGATTCGGCACAATGGGTGTGGTAGCCAATCTTATGACGAAAGAAGTAAAGGCTGTAGAAATTATCACACACTGGGTACCTCATGAAGTTTATGGTCAACCAGGTGAACCGGATAACAACGGTAAGGTGTTCTTTTCTGGTTTAGGGGCAAAATACATGGGTTATCCTAAGGATTCGGGAGCACCGCCTTATCCTGGAAAATACAGTAAATTTTGGAAGACGTTGCCTGCCTACCGTTATTATATTCCTGACTATATGTACAACAGGGATGAGGTAAGGCCTTCGAACCCGATTAAGGGTACGTTCCAGCTCGAACAATGTATTGGATGTCATTCTGTTATGACCCCTGGTATTGTAAGGGATTATAAGAAGAGCGCTCATTCAAGGGCAGAACCAAGCCCAACCGGTTGCGATACCTGTCATGGTAACAACCACCAGAAGTTGACCATGCCGTCATCAAAGGCTTGCGGCACCAGCGAGTGCCACGAGACGCAGTACAGCGAGCAGGGTCAGGGTGGTATAGGTTCACACGCTTCCTGTTCAAGTTTTGCTCAGGTAGAATGTGCATGGTCAATTGAAAGGCCACCAGGAGATACTGCTGGTTGCACATTCTGTCATACAAGCTCAGAAGAGAGATGCAGCACTTGCCACCAGAGGCATCAGTTTGACCCGAAGGTTGCAAGAAAAGCAGAGCAGTGCAAGACTTGTCACTGGGGTAAAGATCATAGAGACTGGGAAGCTTATGACATCGGTCTCCATGGTGTGGTATATCAGGTGAACAAGTGGGATCCGAAGCAGTTCGACTGGACGAAGAAGCTGGCCGATGCTGATTATGTTGGTCCGACATGTCAGTACTGCCACATGAGGGGCGGCCACCACAACGTGCAGAGGTTTAGCACGGTGTACACCAGTATGGGTATGTCCATGGCAGATCGTGGCGCACCGATCTGGAAGGAGAAGAGGGATCGTTGGGCATCAGTTTGTGATGATTGCCATTCACCGAGGTTCGCCAAGGAGAACTTGCAGGCATTGGATGAATCTGTTAAGGATGCCGGTTTGAAGTATCGCGAAACATTCCAGATTGCCGCAGACCTTGTTAAGGATGGTGTAGCCGATCCTATGCCGAAAGACCTTGCACCTGATTGGTCAGGTCAGCATGTATGGAGTTTGAAGATCGGCGCTTATCATGACGATCCGGCATTTGGCGGCAAGGCTGGTGAATCAGGTGAGTTCAGGATGTCGAACTGTACTGATATTGAAAGGCTTTGCTTTGAGAGCGTTGGATATTTCCAGACATACATCTACAAAGGTATGGCACACGGTTCATGGAACGATGCTACCTATTCTGATGGTTCGTTTGGTATGGATCGTTGGTTGGTCAACGTAAAGCAGGACGCTTCTCAGGCAAGAAGACTTGCAGCTATCGAGAAGAAGGTTGGCATTACCTGGGTACCGGAGAGTTTCTGGAAGACCGGCGAGTGGCTTGATCAGTTGACAGGCCCTTACATTGTGAAGAATCATCCGGGAAAGACCATCTTCGATCTGTGTCCAGATCCAGGTTGGTTGGATACGCATCATGCGCCTGCTGAAGAAGTCGAGTACATCAACAGAAAGATCAAAGAACTCGGCTGGAAGACTCCAGAGCATGGTGGTCATCACTAATTTGTAATGTAGTTTTTTCATAGGTATGTAGTTTGTTAAAAGAGAAGGAAGCTGTGCGATGATTGCACAGCTTCCTTTTTTTATTATAAAAGGGTTGAAATCAGAGAACTTTTAAATATACTTAGTAAACTAAAATTTTAGCTAAATATACTTTTCTTACACTTGAGTGGAGATGGATATGAGATTGTATAAGTACGCATTTTTGTTAATGTCAACTGCTATTTTTTGCTTACCGATTGCTTGTCAGAAGGGGAAAGACCATATTGAGATTGCCAATAGTTTAGTGAAAGAGAATAAATTGGATGAGGCATTGGCTGAATATTCAAAGGCAATAGAGGCCAATGTAAATCTTTCGGAGGCGTACTACGGCAGGGGAAATGTTTATCTGGGGCAAGAAAAGCTGGAAGAAGCAGCGACAGATTTCAGGAAAGCCATTGATATTAATCCGAAATATATTGATGCACACAGGAAATTGGCAGAAACATTTACAAAGATCGGCGCCCCGGATGATGAATTTCAAAAGCGGTATAAGGCTATTGAAAATGACCCTGAAAACCCTTTAAATTATGTGGATCTTGGCGTTTTTCTTCATAAGCTTCAAAAGGAGATAGATGCCATTGAACAATATAAAAGGGCATTAGAGCTTGACCCGAAAAATCCTTATATTATGTTTAACCTTGGGGTGGGTTATTTGGATATGGGTTTATATGCAGATGCCGAAACCATGTTTAAAGAGGTTGTCGAAATAAATCCTTCGTATGATAACGGACATTATAATCTTGCTATTTCTTTGCACAAACAGGGAAAGGTTGATGAAACCATAAAAGAACTCAATAAGACGCTTGAGGTAAATCCTAAATACTCTGATGCCTATGTTGTTTTTGGTTTGATCAAGCTGACAGAGAAGAAGTTCGAAGAGGCAATTGCGCAATATAACAAGGCAATGGAGATAAATCCGGATAATCTCGATGCCCGTTATCAAAGGGCGATTGTCTTTGCATTGCAAAAGAGATATGACGAGGCATTGACAGAGAATATGGCAGTACTGGAAAAGAACCCCAAATACACGAACGCCGCATACAACATTGGCGTCATTTATCACAGGACAGACCGTCTCGACAGGGCAATGGAATGGTATGATAAGATAACCAAGAAGATTGACCCTCTGTATGAAGACGCTTATTACAACAGGGCGCAACTCTATACAATGAAGGGCGACCACAGTAAGGCATATAGTGATTATATCTCCTACTCGTATATTACAAAGTGGAGGACGGGGAAAGATCCTGCTGTGGTTTATAAACAGGACGAGATCAAGGAGATGTTCATGCAGTCAGTGCCAACGTTAAAAGGACAGGCGAAAGATCAAGAAGTGGAATTAAAATCAAATTAATATGTCCAAATTGTTTTCTGTTGTAGGAATTGCTTCATTAATATTTCCATGCTGCTATGGATATGCAAAAGATATTTCTGTGGCTGGTGACAAATATTTTGAAAACAGGCAGTGGGATGAGGCTGTTGATGAATACGAGAAATTGCTCTCTAAAAACAGGAATCAACCTGAGATTTATTTTAAACTGGGAAATGCCTATTCTAAAAAAGGAGACCTGGAAAAGGCTGTAGAAGCCTTTAATAAGGCTACGCAACTCAAGCCTGATTATTCAGAAGCTTATCAAAGGTTGTCCGAAGTAAGTATGCAGATAGAAGTCCCTGAGGACGAGCTTAAAGTGCGTCTTAAGGAAGTTCAAAAGGATCCTAATAATTCTGATGCGCATCTCCTATTGGGTTTGACTTATTATAAGCGTAATCTCCTTGATGAAGCAAAGAGAGAATACGAAACGGCTATTGGACTTGATCCCAAGAAGGCAGAGGCGTATTTCAACCTCGGTGTTTTATGTCAGGATACCAATACCCATGATAAGGCATCCGAGTGGTACAAAAAAGCCATTGAGATATCACCAGGCTATGATAAGGCGCATTTTAATCTGGGGATTGCTTACTATCAATCAGGGCATTTAGAACAGTCTATTTCTGAGTATAAACGGGTTATTGAGATAAATCCGGGGTACGCTGAAGCGTATGTGAATTTGGGAATTGCTTGTTTTGTAAAAGGCGCGTATAACGATGCCCTTGAAGCCTTAAAGAAGGCGTTATCGCAAGGCTCAAATGTTGCTAAAATTCATTATTATCTCGGTAATGTTTATCAGAAGATGGATAAAACGGACAAGGCAATAGTTGAGTACAGGCAAGCAATAGAAGCAAATTCAAAATTAGTCGCGCCACACTATAATTTAGGTGTCATTTATCTGAAAAAGAAAATGGTTGATCAGGCTGTCAGTGAATTTACAAAGGTAATTACCCTTGACCACGATTATGCCGATGCCTATCTAAACCGTGGTAAAGCTTATGAATTGAAGGACGATAGGGTAAATGCACAGAACGATTACAATTCCTACCAGCATGCCAAGTCGGCCTTTGCAAGGATTTACAAAGAAGAGAACGTATCCTCCTATTACGAAGGTTCAAATCCTGACAAATAAGCGTTGAATATACAGATACGTTAAGTATCAGCGCACTTCTTTGCCCTTATCTTCCTGCTTACCAGCCTCTTTTGCAGTTTTTCCGGTTTCTTGTTTATCATCCTTCACACAGCGGAAACCGATACTTTTGTTTCGGTCCTCAGGGTTTCCAAATATCCTTACTGCGCAACGCATTTTATATGCATAGGGGGCAAATAATGACCCTCCTTTGATTACCCGTGAGCCGGTGCTGTTTTCCGGTCCTTTGGGATTCATGCTGGGGCTGGTTTGGAAATACTCAGGGTGATACCAATCATTGCACCATTCTGAGACACTGCCGATCATATCCAGGCACCCATATGGGCTCTTCCCAAACTCAAAGCTTCCTACAGACAAGGGCGCGTCAGGCCCGACGTTGCAACGTTTTGCGTCCCATACATTACCCCAGGGGAATCTGCGTCCGTCTGTCCCTCTGCACGCCTTTTCCCACTCGGCCTCAGTTGGTAACCGTTTGCCCGCCCATCCGGCATATGCATACGCATCGTACCAGTCTATACGGCTCACAGGATAGTCGGGAAAATCGAAATATGGATAGTCCCAGCCAGTGTGCGGCGTTCCAGGCGTATGGTCTTTGCCTTTTGGTTCTCCCGGAAAACACTTGCTGTGGTCGCCGGTAGTTCTAATGTACTGCAGGAATTCCCAATATTGGGCATTTGTGACTTCATATTTATCAATGTAGTATGCGTCTAAATATACCTCATGTTGCGGCATTTCTTCGGGAATAAATTCGTCTGCTACGGTGCCCATAATGAATTTTCCGGCGGGTACCGGTACCATTTCGCCCCATTTTCCACGATTTTCAAGCAGGGCTTTCTTCATTTTTTCATCTCGTTCCATCATTGACAATTCCTTGCGCTGGTTCTTCTCTGAAGTATCCAGGCCCTTTTCCAGTTTGCTAATGGCAACTTTAACGTCCGCTATAGCCTTTTTATAGTTTTCATCTGACTTTACTTCGGGCGGTTGCGCCTCCAGTAATGTTTTGCATTTATCAAGGTGTGCAAGGGCTTCCTTTGCTTTTCCAAGCTTCCAATATACCCCGCCCATCATGAAGTGAAGGGGCGGCAGTTCCGGATTTAGCGCTTCTGCTTTTTTGTACTCTTCCAGGGCTCCTTCGAAATCATTCAGTTCTTCGCGGAGACGGTTCCCTTCCATAAGGTGATACATGGCCGCTTTCGTTTTTTCTTCTAATGGAGCGTCTGGAGAAAGGTTAATTTCTATTTTTTTATCAGGTATAGAAGTCTTTTTGTCGGTTGAAGATTTGGGAATAAGTTGGGTCCCGTCTTTTTTGCAAAAATTTTCGCCAGGACTTGCCTTTTCCTTGCAGGTTGGACATATGAGGTACTCTTCATTGTATTCCACAAGTTGTTTGCCGTCGATACTGCAGAAGCCGATATCTCCAGGATAGATTTTGTTACATTCTGGACACAGTTTATTCTGGGGAATATTTTTTTGTGTATTTGATACAGTTTCTTTTTTTTGAGATGCTTTTTGCTCCTCTTTTTTTATCTCTTTTGACATGAGGGTACTGTATGGGAGTATTATGGACATGACAAGTGGAACAATGACATATACAATTCTCACAAGAAAAAACCTCCTTTTAAACTAAACAAACAATATGAATTTTTTGCCTAAAAAAAAGAGATACGTTGAGTATCTCTTTTCACGCGCTAAGTTAAGTAGAATAAATTTATGGCTTTTTTTCAGCCATTTCTATATTTTTTTCCTCTTTTTCGGGAATCCAGTTCGACCATCGTCCCCATTCAACGTATTTTTTACCATCGGAAAGCCAATATTGAGTCCCATCCCTTTCCCGTTTACAGGAGAGATTTTCCACTGTACGAACTTGAGTCTGTTTTATGACTTTGAAGAAGTAGCAGTCAACCTGATGGAAGTTGATTTCGGAATTGTTTGATACCTCTTTCATTTCCAAGTCTTCGAACGTCAGTTTTTTTTCGTTAAATTTCTTTTCATCCACGGGGATTTCGTACGTGATAACTTCGGTAACCTTAATGGTAAGCGGGTTAGGTTTTTCGTCGACCCAGGGTATTGGTACAATCCCTTCGTAAGGGGCAAAAGATGAGTGAAAACTTGGCGCATCAGCGCCGGGTTGTTTGGTCGTATCTATAATACCACCTCCCGCATGTTGCGCTTGAACAGATTTTTCCTGCATAAGAAATGCGCTAAAGAAAACGGATATACCGAACACAAGTGCAGCGCCTGAAATGTGAAATGTGATGGGGCGGCGTTTCATCTTAATTCCTTCCTTTAATTTGGTGTTGTTTGAAGTATGCCGGTTAAGTTATGTGAAAATTTTACATGAAAGTGGTATGTTTGTCAATTATAGAAGTATCTCATAGTTATTAAAAAATGACTTGAACATAAAATAACTTTGTGGTAGAATCCTCGAACTTTGAGTTATTTTATTATTACTCATGTATATGAGATAAATTATTAAATATTAGAGATTATATTGCTTTAATTATAGATAGCTAAAAAGCAAAGGCCCTCATTACAAAAAAGGAAGATTAGGAGGTATTTATGGAGCGGTTGAAGCAGGTGTTGGAATTTATTCAGAGAAGAAAAAAGCTGGTTGGCTTCTTCACCATAATCGTATTGGTAGTTTTTTTTGTTACCATAAACAAGGTGTACCATTACTCAGAGAAGAGCGAGTTCTGCGCCAGTTGCCATGAAATGAAAATCCATTACGATTCATTCAAGGCATCGAAGCACCACAATGAACACGTGGAAAACTGTCATGCCTGTCATGTTGGGCCTGGACTCAAGGGATATGCCCATGCGAAACTCAGCGATGGAACGCATGATTCTTTAATGCATTCATTTCAGGCGTATACGGACGGAGAATTCATCGAGATTGCCGAAGACAGTCTTAAAATCTTGAATGGGAACTGTGTTCGCTGCCATACAGAAGGATTTACAAAGGATAAATCTCACATTGAATTTGTTTCAAAAAGCAATAAGCACGGTACCCACGGTGAAACGCCTGAAAAATTGGAATGTACGGATTGTCACCTTGGCGTAGTCCATCCCCACATGCCTGGTGATTTATTCAAGGCATACGCTGCAAGAAAGATTAAACCTTACGGTACGTATGAAGAGACGGACTGTCTTGCATGTCATAAAATGGCGACACCCGATGTTGTGAAGGAATGGACAAAAGGTGTTCACGCTGTAAAGGGTGTGACATGCATAAGCTGTCACGGAAATGACCACCGTTTTATAGCAAAGAAACGAGGCCATGTTTCCGCAAGCACCTGCGGCGAGTGCCATCAGAATCAATATGTTGACTTCAGAGAAAGCGCACATCTACAAGGGCATCCTGTAGCTGCCACAAGTAGTTTTCATGTGATTAGCACACGATTGTTGAATATAAAAGATTGTAAAGAATGTCACAAATTGGGATTGAGCTATGAGTTCGATAGGGTCGGAGGAAGTTGTAATGCCTGCCATCCAAGCCACAAGTTTTCGGTGGCGGAGGCAAAGGCATATGATGCCTGCGAAAAATGCCATGTTGGAGGGCCGGAACATGCTCAGTTAGACACGAGCGGAAACTCGATATTCGGGAAGGTGCAAAGGTTGCGCAGCCAGGGTCTGATTACCAAAGACTTGATTACCTGTCAGTCATGTCATGGTCCAAATAAATCACATAATTTTAGTAAGACATTTTTGCCAGAGAATATTGAAGTATTACTCTTTGGAGCCAAAGGACTGGTAAAGCTTCCCTCAACGCACAAGTAACACTAATTGACTTGAAATAATTTCAAGATTTATTTAACATAATCCCACCGTCTAAAAACGGTGGGATTTTTTTTGCCTACGTATATGTACAGGAATTTCAAATACTGAGATTATTCAGTCGCCTTGCTCCTTCAGAATGGCGGTTGGACAACATTCTGAGCAAAGTGAAAAATCTGGTATGCGAACGAAAGGACTAAAATGGGGAAAAATATCGTACAAAAAATTTTCAGCTCGCATCTCGTCTCTGGCAAACTAAAGGTTGGTGAGGAGATCGCCATTTCTGTCGATCAAACTCTCACGCAAGATGCTACCGGAACTATGGCTTATTTACAGTTTGAGGCCATGGGTATACCGAAAGTTAAAACAAAACTTTCGGTCAGTTACGTTGACCACAATACACTCCAAACAGGCTTTGAGAACTTTGACGACCATTTATTTCTTCAGAGCACTGCGAAAAAATACGGTATTTATTTTTCCAAACCGGGGAATGGTATCTGTCATCAGGTGCATCTGGAGCGGTTCGGTGTTCCGGGGGAAACCTTGCTGGGCTCAGACAGCCACACGCCGACGTGCGGCGGGCTGGGAATGATAGCCATTGGCGTAGGCGGTCTTGACGTAGCAATTGCTATGGCCGGCGGGCCGTTTTATATAACAATGCCAAAGGTCGTATTGGTAAAACTGTCCGGCGCATTACGACCGTGGGTAACTGCGAAAGACGTGATATTAGAGTTATTGAGAAGGTTAACGGTAAAGGGCGGCGTCGGGAAAATATTTGAATACGGAGGCGAAGGGGTACAGACACTTACGGTAACAGAACGAGCCACAATCACCAATATGGGCGCAGAACTTGGAGCGCTTACCTCGATCTTCCCCAGTGATGCACAAACAAA
The DNA here is from genome assembly GCA_016873155.1 of Planctomycetota bacterium. GTDB lineage: Bacteria > Planctomycetota > Brocadiia > Brocadiales > Brocadiaceae > Wunengus. The sequence continues at coordinate 13,536 of VGXX01000010.1, forward strand.
AAAGTATCTCAAAATGCAAGGTAGAGAAGGCGTCTGGAAGCCGCTAAAAGCCGATCCGAGCGCTAAGTATGATGAAGTTGTAGAAATTGATCTTTCGGCTTTAGAACCACTGATTGCGAGACCCCACAGTCCGGACAATGTTTGCAAAGTCAGTGAAATTAAAGGTACGAAAGTTAATCAGGTCTGTATCGGAAGTTGTACGAATTCCTCGTTTCATGACCTTATGGTGGCTGCGTCAATGTTGAAGGGACGGAAAGTACATCCTGACGTAAGCCTCACCATATCTCCGGGTTCAAGACAGGTGTTGGAAATGATAAGTAAAAATGGCGCTTTAGCAGATATGATTGCTGCGGGTGCACGCATTATCGAAGTAGCCTGCGGCCCTTGCATTGGAATGGGACAAGCCCCGCCTTCCGGAGGTGTTTCCGTGAGGTCATTTAACAGAAACTTTGAAGGTCGAAGCGGAACGGCAAATGCTCAGGTGTATCTGTCAAGTCCTGAAACGGCTATAGCAACGGCGATCAACGGCGTTATTAGCGATCCTAGGGATTTTGGTGATCCGATAGTTATCAAATATCCAAAAAGCTTCATTATCGATGACAGCTTGATCATTCCTCCTTTGGAAAAACCAGAGGAGGTATCAATTATCAGAGGCCCAAATATAAAACCCCTGCCAAAGAAAGAAACCATGCCTGATACGTTAAAAGGGGACGTCCTTTTAAAGGTGGGAGACAATATCACCACCGACCATATCATGCCGGCAGGGGCAAAGGTGTTGCCACTGCGGTCGAATATTCCTGCCATCTCTGAATTTGTATTTGAAAAAGTGGACAAGGAGTTTGTTAAACGCGCCAAGGAAAAGGGGGGTGGCTTCTTGATAGGTGGAGTGAATTATGGTCAGGGATCAAGCAGGGAACATGCGGCGCTGGCGCCCATGTATTTAGGGGTAAAGGCAGTTATTGTCAAATCCTTTGCCCGCATCCACCGCGCAAATCTTGTGAACTTTGGCATCTTGCCATTAACCTTTGAAAATGAAAATGACTATAATCTATTCGATCTGGGAGATACCATTGAGATGCCTGATATGAAAAATAGATTAAAATCCAAAGCCAGTATTACATTAAAGAATGTAACAAAAAATAAGGAAGTGAAAGTAACACACACATTAACCCCTCGTGAAATTGATATCCTTTGTGTTGGTGGTTTATTGAATTACCAGGCTCAGATTTGTAATGTTTCCAAGAAAGAAGATGCCTAACTTTTTGTGCTGCTTATAATTTGATGATTTTATCGGGTTTTAGGAAGTCAACTACTATCGGTCGAAGCCTATAGTAGTTGACTTTTTTCTGTTTAGTTTCTCACAACCTTCGTGTTTTCAGCATTCTGCGGTAAACAAAACAATTTTCCTCAAAAGCAGATATTCTTTAGACAATAAGACTGAAATCTCATATTTTAAGTATGCATATAGTGGCGTTTAACTCCGAGCTTTGCAACGCTTTAATTATATTATACAAGCATGTACAAGCATGACAAAAGATTACCCCGTTAGCATCGTGGTTCGGCAGGCTCACCACGAACGGAATTGAACAAACTTGGAATATAGGATATTGAAAGGTGTTCGTCTGGTTTCTCCTTTTTGTTAAGGGAAAAGATTCGATATGAAAAAAATATTATGGGTAGTTCTTCTATTAAACGCGCTGTTTCTATCTCAGAAAACCAGCCGTGCGGATTCTCCGATTACGGCTACCACGTTTTACGAGGCGTATATGGATGTAAAAATGGTGGAAAGGGCGCATCTGGAAGGTGTGATGGGATTAGAGATTGCAGAGTTTCTGACGTCTCCTGAAAACCCCATAGATGTTAAAGCAGCAGTGATTAATGCCCTTTCATGGAAATTTGACGGGAAAAATAATGCGGAATTGTATGCGTATTACCTGGCGTTATTGTATCACGTGTCAATTACGGAACTGGATACGGAATTCCTCAGCGCAGATGAGGTATTTTGCATGGGTTATTTAACGGCAATGGACGATTACTTCCATCCGGAGAAGGCCTTGCCTCTACTTGAAGAAGCGCATAAGTTGATGAAGGACAGTTTTACAGTTTCAATTATTATGGCTCTTACAATTGGGCAAAAGGTCATGGACTATGATTGGTGTGAGGTGTGGAGGCTAACAGAAGAGGTCTTAAAAAGTAAAGAGCTTAAACAGGATTTACGCCCTGAGGCGATAAAAATGATTATAGGCTATATGATTTTGTACAAAGAATATTGTGAATGATTTATAGCGCTGTAATGCCGCAACCAAAAAGACCCCTCTCTTTGCCCCTCCCTTCGCAAGGGGGGACATAGGGGGTAAAAAAATTCTACTAAAAAGGAAGTTTTTACAAAAGTAATACGATAGATATATCAAGGCACACAAGAAGTACATTGAAAAGGGAGTTGCAGATGTCATTTAATGTGTATGTCACCCGACAGATTCCTGAGGAAGGAATTAATATACTAAAGAAGTTTTGCCAAACGGTGGAAGTAAATCCGCATGACAGGCCATTAACTTATGATGAGCTTTTCAGGCAGGTAAAAGGCAGGGATGCTATACTTACTATGCTTTCTGATAGAGTTGATGCGGCATTGATGAATGAGGCAAAGAGTCTGAAAGTTATAGCCAATTATGCCGTGGGATATGACAATGTTGATGTCAAAGCCGCTACTACAAAAGGTATTATTGTAACTAATACGCCCGGCGTATTGACAGATAGTACGGCGGATATGGCATGGGCGCTGCTTTTTTCCATAGCAAGGAGAATTGTCGAAGGCGATAAACTTACCCGTGCCGGTAAATTTATCGGATGGGCACCCCTGATGCTCTTGGGTGGCGATTTTATTGGAAAGACCTTAGGTATCATTGGCGCTGGCAGGATTGGGACGGCTATGGCCATGCGGTCGAGGGGGTGGTATATGAAGGTGTTTTATACCACGCATTCTAACAGAAATGCCGTGCTGGAAGAGATGCTTGGCGCTAAAAGAGTAGATTTGGAAACGTTGCTGAAAGAATCGGATTTTATTTCTATTCATACCTCTCTGTCTGAAAAGACAAGACACTTGATTGGCGCAAAAGAGCTTTCTTTAATGAAGAATACGGCCTATCTCATCAATACGGCACGCGGTGCAGTAATTGATGAAGCTGCATTGGTGAATGCCTTGAAAAATAGACAGATTGCAGGCGCCGGGTTGGATGTCTATGAGGAAGAACCGAGATTAAAGCCAGGTCTTGCGGAACTGGATAATGTTGTGTTAGCGCCGCATCTTGGCAGCGCCACTATAGAAACCCGCACCAAAATGGCTGTAATGGCTGCGGAAAATATTATTGCTGTCTTAAATAAGCAAAAGCCGAAAAATTGTGTAAATCCGGAAGCGCTTACATGATTAAAATACGGAAGGCAAGGGGTGCAGATTTTGACGCTATATGGGATATTTTTCATCAGGTGGTGAAGAAAGGTGATACCTTTGCCTTTGATCCGAAGTCAAGCAAGGAGGATTGTAAGGTCTTGTGGATGTCGTCTCCTGTTTACACGTGTGTTGCAGAATTACATAACAAAATTCTTGGGACATACATTTTGAGGAAAAATCAGCCTGGTCTGGGTGGACATGTCGCAAATGCAGCTTATATGGTACATCCCGGTGCAAGCGGGCAAGGAATTGGCAAGGCATTGGGGATACACTCCATAAAACAGGCAAAAAAACGTGGTTTTTCTGCGATACAGTTTAATTTTGTAGTGAGTACAAATCTCGTTGCAATCCAGTTATGGCTAAAACTTGGATTCAAGATTGTTGGTATGGTACCAAAGGCATTTAACCATCAAAAGCTTGGCTTCGTAGACGTTTATATTATGCACAGATTTGTGTAAAAGTCCCTTTAGTTACTATGATGCGTTTTAAGATTTAAAATACTCAGATGGGATACGATGTGTGAGGGAAAAAGACTGGGTCAGCTTAACTGCAAATCGGTTTCGTGATTTTGATATTGCCTGACAATAGTTTTCTTCTCAATCTCTTTCATGAGGTTATCAATATCTTCCTTCTTCGGTTCGGTAAATGTCTCGCCTACCTGATAATGGAAAATCGTATTGACACTTTCATGAAACATGTTTTCTACCGGTTTGGTCATGTCTAATAACCTTACATCGATATTGCTTAATAAATAGGTTATTTGATCAAAAAGCACACTGGTTGCCACCCCTGAATGGATAAACGAGTGCCTGTGTAAATAGTTTTCAATGGCGTGGATAAACCCGTGCATTTGAGCGATCTGGTTTTGTAAAAGGAGAATGGCCTTCTCAAGATTTCTTCGTGTCAACTGCGAACTTTTTAAATAGTCGATATGAACATCCGGTTCCTTTGATATCTTTTTGTCGTTACTTCTGGTATGGGCTGAAATGTATGATTCGATATTTCTTACTTCATCAATCAAGCGATCGAGTTTCTTTTCTATTGCTTCAAACTCCGATATATTTTTGTAATAGCAGGTATCTTTTAATTTTTCATGCAACAGTTCAATACCTTTCAGGAAACCATCTAATTCCTTAGCGCTGAATGAGAAAAATTCGGGTTCGTTTTTAAAGGTGTCGATTTTTTTGATTTGAGCTTCTTTTTCGGCAATATTTTGAATACCGGTTTTAACGTCGATAATGCTCTTAAAAACAGGATTTTGATCCAGTTTTTGTATGTTTGCATTGGTATCGCTACCTTTTTCAAGGGATGATTTGCCTTTATTCGTTACAAAATCTTCCAGCGAGCTAATCTTATGTATGATCTCCTGGTAGGCATTTTCCTTCAGCGGCTTATCGAAGAGAAGTTTTTGTAAATCCGCTAATATCCCATGAATCGACTCCTGTTTCTGCTGAGTACCTATGATGTCCAGATTGCTCATATCTCTGTAAAGAATTTCGAATTTGTTGAACTTGGGAAAAATAGTTTTAAAGGGATCCTGTATCTCTTTATTTGCTTTACTCTCCAGGTTCTTAATTAAGTTTTTTAATTGATCGAGGACGTCAGATAAATTCGTTAGCTGTGGCACGCACTTCCTTGCTTCTAAAAAGGCATCTTCACCTTTAGCGGTCTTCAAATTGGATAACTTTTCCAGGTTTTCATTAAATTTATTAATGAGTTTTTGAAGGTCTTCTTCCTCTTCTGCCTTTAGACCCTGGTCACGGTGGGTAAACGGTTTTGTGGAGATATCAATCGTTACCGAGAAAACTGATTCAATACATCTTTTAATTACCGTTGCAAATTTATTTGAAGACTTCCCGGCAGGATGAACAACATCCTGATGGCTATCTGATTCACCGGCTTTCGTATCCCGTATTGTCAAAAAATCCAGGTAAGCCAGTAATTTGCTAAAGGAATTCAGAAGCTCATGGTAATCATTCTGTAACATATGATGATTCGCAACCAGGGAAAGTTTCTTCAATTCGTTATAATTTGCCGTTAAATTGTGATGTTCGCTGCGGATATCGGCCTTATGCTTAAATAATTTTTTGGTTAATTTTACAATAAATTTTTCAATACATTTCGCATACGTTAAAAAGAGGCCGTATTCTTCAAGGAGTTTAAATTGTCCGTTGAGTCTGTTCGTTGCTGAATAGACATATCCTGCATATGCCGGCATAGCCTTCCAGTTATTGTTTTCAATAATGTGTTCTATCCTCATTAAATCTAAGAATGAATCTTCATTAAACAACAAGGGATTATCTTTTGAAGCTATATGGTCGAAAACCTCGGCGAAGTAACCAAGATCGTCAATCTTTTCCTCAACCATGGCAAGGTCGTCTTCCTGTGAATTAAAAGTCCGCAACTTCAAATAATGTTGTTCCATATCCAATTTAAGGATCAAATCGATAAATTGGAGATTTAAATAAATTTCTTTTAAACCTGCGGTGGTAAAGACCCTGTTTTTTGTCTCGATTTTGTTGAATCGAAGCTCCCGTCCTATTTTTTCTGATGTTAAGGGCAATCCGTTAAAAACCAAATAATCATTGAGCCTTCCCGTATATTTTTCATACGATTCGGCATGGGTGATATAATTGCGGTGAATATAGTCCGGCGTAAAATTATCAAGCCGGTTTTGTTCTGACTCATCGATTATCAATAAATTGCTTGCACCCTTAACGACCCCTTTTTTACAGTGCAATACAAGATGGGGTTTCATCAGATATTGAATAAGGGACTCGACCTCGGTTAACGTAGCGGTTATGTTCGCTTCTACGAACCCTTGTTCTTTAAAGGTGTGGAGATTGTCAATTTTCCCCTTATTAAAGAGGCGCTTGGAAATGATTCTCAGGGTTTTCTCGAAAGAGCTGTCTATTACCCGGCCTCTAAACTTGACCATATAAGACTTCAAGGACTCTTTCACCACATCTTCCCTTATTTTCTCCTTCATCCCGGCTATCTGAGCACGTACAACCTCGGAGGTGTGGTATTTCCTTTTTAATAGTTCGTACAAATAATTTTTATCATTCGATATGATAGTTTTCATGACTACAATTTAATAAAACTTTCTCAGAAGTCAAAAAAAATTTTTATTAGGATTGATTTTTGAGATGGCTATTTTATTGTGATTTTTTCTCTGAAGGCAATTAATCTCTGCGCAAGCTTAAAGACAAGCTTTTCAATCGAATCTTCTACTGCGGGTCCGTATTTTGGCCCGGAAATTTTCCACCAGCCGCCTTCCGTTTCATAATCAATCAGATCCAGATTCTTTCCTTCTACAGCCAGATCATCCTCAAATATCTTATTCAGGTTTTTGTCCAAGAAAGAAACATGTGCCGACAGATAATGTTTCCCGATAGCCCGCCAAACTGATTCTTCAACAATCAATTCAAGCTTTGAAGCCTTTAACTGCACCATTAATATGGCGTCTAACCCGGTCTTTTCAATTATTTCTTGATTAGGTAGTTTGTTCAGAATGGTAACCTTATTAAATACAATTTTTGTCATTTCTTCTATATTTTTAGCCAGTGGCTCGCCTATCGGAAATACGTAGTGATGTATGCCTGCAATCATGTCTGCTTGCCGTTCTTCCTGACTAAAATGATACAACGATGGATCGATAAAAAGCCCTGCATGCAAGGGAATTTGCTGCATTTCTTTTAATTGTTTGTCTAACGCAGGCACAATTGGCACTTTCATCCCGCGACTATTAGCGCAACTAACAACAAAGAGGAATAATAAACTAAATAAAGCAATCTTTTTCATAAATATCCTTGAAATACTTTTTAAAATTGATAAAGATATTACTGCCGGATCATTAATTGTAGTTGAAGGTACGCGAGTGAGAATTTCCGTAATTATACAATAAAACTTCATGATAAACTAAGCACAAATTATTTGGATTGTGATTGACTTACTTTTTACAACAGGATTCAGTCTTAATAATATTATTTTTAATTATTTGGAGGAGAGTTATTCATGAGAGGCTTTTTGTCGTTCGTTGCTGTGTCAGTAATTTTTAGTATTTTTAGTGGTGTGTTACATGCCCAAAAGCTGGATAAGGGGGTGGGTCCGTACGCAGAATTTTGGAAACCTATTCCAACGCAAAGATACTGGGCGCCGGACTATTTCTATTCGCCGCCCGCAGAGCCAAAAGGGGTTTTTAACGCAGATGAATGCACGATTTGCCACAAGGCTTTAAATCCGGGTTTGGTAAAGGCATGGGAGGAAAGCAGCCATGCTAATCTTGATAAGCTTTTGGATTATCAGAAGGTGAAATTGGAAGAGATAGAAAAAAACCTTGGGAAGAAGCTTACGAAGGTGGGCTGCATTGATTGTCATGGTAAGGTTGGTGCAGAAAAGTTGGATCATGAAAAAGAATTAATAATGCCCAATCCCGCTCTTTGCGGTGAGTGTCATAAGCAGGAGTATGAGGAGTTCGAATCTGAAAAACAGTATGGTATTCCCGATTGGAAACCAGGCAGAGAGAGTCATGCAAAGTCTTACGATGCCAATCTGGACGTAGACGTATGGGCTGCAGTAGACAAAAATATTGTTCAGGGCTGCGATATGTGCCACAATATCCAGCACAAGTGCGATAGTTGCCATAGCCGGCATGCCTTTAAGGCATCGGAATCAAGGAGGCCGGAGGCGTGCCAAACCTGCCACAACGGGCCTGATCACCCGGATATTGAATATTACAGAGACTCCAAGCACGGCTCTATATATTTTATCGAGGGTCATAGCTGGGACTGGAACAAGCAATTAAAAGATGCGAACTATATTTCTCCTACCTGTCAATCCTGTCATATGTACTATAAAGGACAGTATTCGCATAATATGGTCAGGAAGGCTATCATGGGTGAGGGCGACGTGTTGTTTTATGACAATATCTTCAAAGGGGTAAAACCATCGGATTATATCAAGAACAGCAAGGAATTAATGTCAAGACGGGAGGCGTGGATTGAAGTTTGTGTACAGTGCCATTCTACACGGTTTTCCCGGGATTACCTGGACTCAATGGATAAGGCGTCGGATTCCGTTTTTCAGTATGTGAGTGATTCTTACGCTACGATTAAATCACTCTATGAGGATGGGGTGCTCTATCCCATGCCTGAAAACAGACCCAAGGCGCCAGCCCCTGTGACGGAGAAATATCCTGATCTGTTGGGTGGTTTCTACGGCGAATTTTGGGCAAAGAATGGAAACCCAAGTAAAATTGAAAAGGACTTCCTGTATATGTGGGAGAACGATGCCTTTTTGGTCAGGAAGGGTTTGGCGCACATGAACCCCAATGGGTTTACCTATATCTCGTGGTCGAACCTGCTCAAGAAGTACGTGGATATACAGAGTGAGGCAAATACCTTAAGGAGATTAGCTGCATTGGAAAAGAAGGCAAAGTTAAGGCCATCAAGGGTGCACAAGAAGAGTAAATAGGCACGTAATGAATCGAACTATTCTTCCACCATTTTCAATGCTTCCGTTTTTGGTAGGGGGTTTGTAGTTGTATTTGTATTCGTGCGATTTAAAGGCAGGCTAATATAAAAATCAGTGCCAGCGCCTTCTCTACTTTCTATGTAGATAGCTCCTTCGTGATCCTTTATAATTCGATACACCATAGCCAGTCCAAGGCCGGTGCCTTTGTCTTTATTAGTAAAGAACGGTTCGAAGATATGTGAAATCTTTTCGACAGGGATTCCCTCTCCGTTATCGGAAATTTTAATAACAAAATACTGCGTATCATTTGGGTCTCGTAAGAAGGGGGATGTAAAGAAGAAGAAAACGCTGTTAGGATTTAGTTTCGCCATTCTTCTGAACTCCGAAAGGTTGTCCATAAAGCTTGTACGGACTTTAATACTTCCATTTCTTGGGAGTGCATCAAGGCTGTTTTGTAAAATATTTAAGAGCACCTGCTTTATTTTATCCTCATCTGCAATGAGAGCGCATCTTTTTTCTTCTAAAGCGGCGGTTATTTCAATACCTTTTTCTGAGGCCGTATCCCTTAGGAAATTTATGGTATCCAATATCGCATTATGAGGGTCTATCGGCTGCATTAAAGGTTCAGAAGGTTTTGCCAGGTTTAGCATATCTTCAATAATTCTGTTAATCCTTCTGATTTCCTTGAGAGCAATGTTCTGAAAACCATTGTGGAACTCTTCATCGTTTTTCTTGTGAGGGAGCAGTTGAAAATACGTGTTTATAGCCACGAGTGGATTTTTTATTTCATGGGCAATATTAGCAGCCAGGGCGCCAAGATAGGCGAGGCGGTCGGCATGTTGTTTTTCCGTCTGAAGCAATTTCAATTCTGTCGTGTCTGTCAGAATTATCAAAGAGCCGAGTTTCTGCCCGTCCTCAGTCTTGAGTTTGGTTATGGTTATGCTGCAGGGGACTTTTTTGTTCTTTCTATCAATAAAAGTTTCTAGGTTCTGATACTCGGAATCATTATTAAGCGTATGTCGCAAGAGTTGATGAGTATCTTTCCCTAAATTCTTAAGTATTTTCTCAGATGGATTTGTACCCTTCAGCCCAAGGATTCTTTTTGCCTCGTTATTAATGAGGGTAACCTCTTCATTAATATCCACGACGATAACCCCGCTTTTCAAACTCTGAAGAATATTGTCCCTGTATGTCTTGGCTTCTTTCAACCCTAAATAAAGATGCGCATTCCTGGCCGCCATGGCTAACTGCCCGGAGAAGACAAGAAACATCTGAATATCTTCTTGCGTAAAGACCTTTTTATTAACCTTCCTTCCAAGGAAGATTATCCCGAAGAGATTGTTCTCTTGGAAGACAGGGATACAACTATCCACGTCAAGAGAGGCTAATGTATCTTCTAACAAGTGTTCTACCTTATTATGCGTGAAACGGTTCAATTGATCTTTGGAAAGAACTGTTCTATTCTGGTAAAGCCAGGTAATAATAGCATCGTGGCTGGAAAGAAACAAATTACTATCTGATGGGAAATTTATAGCTGCCTTCAGGCTGTAATGCTGGGTCTTTTCGTCCTTTAGCAGTATGCCTATCTTATCAATGCCTACAGAATCATATAAATGTTGGATAGCATACTTAAGAAGTTCGTTCAAATCATGGATAGATGAAAACATTACCGTAGAATCGCTCAGTATCTTTGAATGGCTGTACCTGGTATGGAACAAGGTCTTCTCAATGACGTGCTGAATTGATTCTCTGGCAGGCACAAGGATTAAAACCATCACTACGGCAGAAACCACGTTAGTGATTGTCTCTTTATATTCTGATACAGGGAGTATACTGCTCATAATCAGGCCGACAGCGAAATAGATGATACTGAGAACGATGGATAAGGCAGCGTAAACAGTACTCCGCCTGATTACTACACTGATATCCATGAGGTGGTATTTCACGATAGCGTATGCAACAGCTATTGGAATAGGAATAGAAACTAAAGGCACAAACATCTCAACCTGCCATATACCAATCACCGGCAAGAGAAAGTTTGTGATGGCTCCCAGAAGTACGGATGCTGCAACCCCAAAATATAAATACTGAACCTGCAGTCTCTTTATGCCGTAATAGCGTATGCTTTTTCTATAAAGGCTATATAAGGAATATGCCATACAGGCTATAAAATAGAACCAGAATACAGGGAATAACCAACCATATCTTGCCTGAGGCAGTTGTTTTACAAAAGTTACAGATACGACAATGTACGGAGAAAAAAACACCAGAAGGAAACTTATGGCAAAGAAGAATATACTCAGGTATCGATTAACAGACAGTTCTACACGATCAGGAAAGACGGATGAAAAAAAGAAAAATGTGGATGGAATAAACATCGCTGCGCAAAAGACCAACTTCAACCTGAATGCGGCCAAACCAGGCTCTCTTGTCTGGAGCATGAAAAAAATAAAAAATATCCACAAAGATATAGCAAGCGCGAATAAACAAAATCTCCTGTTAATAGTGTTTGCTGGATTTCTCAAGAGTACAAAGACACCAAGTCCAGCAATCAGTAAGAACATAAATATGAATAGTATTTGACTTACAGGCATACTTATATCCCTAAGAATATCTCCTTAAAACCAGAACGGCGTGCGTTCCACCTACACTGTGGCTATTTATCAATGCTGTGTCCATGGAAAACCGCCTGGCATGGTGTGGGACATAGTCCAGGTCACATAAAGGGTCAGGTTCGTCTAGGTTGATTGTGGGAGTAACAAACCCGTTCTTCAGACAAAGGCTTGTAGCGATGACCTGGAAGCCGCCTCCAGCAGCATAAGCCTGACCTGTCATTGATTTAATGGAGCTTATGGGTATTTTATACGCATGATTCCCAAAAAATGCTTTAAAGGCATTTGTTTCTGCTATGTCATAACCAGGTATAGCGTTTCCGTGCGCGCAGATATAGTCTATCTCTTCCCCTTGAATTTTACCGGCTATCAATGCCTGTTCCAATGCGGAGATTAACGCCTGCCCGCTCATGTCTACCCTAACAACGTCCTGCGCCTCGCATGTGGAGGCGTAGGATGCAATCTCGGCGTATATATTTGCCCCCCTGCTTAAGGCATGATTCAATTCCTCAACCACTATTGCTGCCCCACCTTCACTGACAACCATACCGTCGCGGTCTTTATCATACGGTCTGGAGGCTTTCTCCGGTTCGTCATTTCTTTTTGAGAGGATTCCCAAAGCACAAAAGGTGGCCATGGCAAAGGGGAAGATTGGGGCGTCTGAACTCCCTACGACTGCAACGTCTACATCGCCCCTCTTTATCATTTTATAGCCCCAGCTTACAACGTCAAGTCCGGTTGAACATCCCGAGGACAGCGTCGAATTTGACCCTGTAATCTTCAACTCCGAACATATATAACCCGTTGACACGTGGGGTGTAAATTCAGGGGCTGTAAAGCGACTTACTGCTTTCGGTCCGGATTCCAAGAATCTCCTATGCTGACCTTCGTATATATCGTTTTCTGCCCCTATCGTTGTTCCAAAACACACACCGCATCTATCCCTATTCTCCTTTCTCAGGTCAATTTCAGAGTCTGCTACAGCCATCTTCGATGCCGCAACACCAAAGTGGGTGAACCTTCCGCTTCTTTTGACCAATTTTGGATCGAAGTAATCGCAGGGATCGAAGTCTTTTACCTCGCCCGCAATCTGCGTACTGAATGGAGACGGATCAAAGGAAGCAATCCTTTTTATACCTGATCGTCCGTTGATTAGCGCCTCCCAATATGCGTCTTTTCCATTACCATTAGGGGCTAATATTCCGAGGCCGGTGATAACAACACGCCTTGTTATCATGAAGCTTTTCCTCCGCAAAAAATATTTTGTTTGTTGAAGGGAAGTTTTTTTCTGCCAGTTTACGGCTGTATTCGTTTATTTTTTGATAAACGTCTCTCAGGAAGCCGTAGTTTGTTGTTAATAACGCCAAATCGCTCTTTATTTTAAATTCTTCCAGACCCGTTTGACCTACAAATCCAGCGCTTCGTGCTGCAAGGCAATGTTCATCGGAGACGTTTACCGTATAACCCATTTCTCTGACCCTTTTATCCATGAACCCGGCCATCTTAAGCATGTCCATGAACTTCATTCCCTGTAGAGAGATGTTCAGTTCAGGCCACGTGCTTGGATCCTTCGTCAGTTCATACTCATAACGTAAAATCGTTTGGAGATAATCTTCAGGCATACTAAATCCAAATCTCCGGGGTTCTATTTGCCATACAGTAGCAGGCAAAGGCGCAGCAGGAGTTATTAACACAGAGTCGGGCATGTAATTTTCACTTTTTAATTTGCGGAGAAAACACAAATTCTCTTCCAGAACCTGCTCGTGGGTTATCCCACTACCAGAAGGTATGGGACACGGATAAATAAAACTTACACCCACATCGAGATGCTTCCCTTGGTTGTAGGATGCCTGTTTTATGGCCTTAATGGTAAAATAAATATCATCAACAGAATTACCTTTACTCATGGTTTTTGAAAGTATCTCGTTGTTGACTACTTCAGTACCCAGGAAAACAGCCCTAAGCCCGGAACGTATTATTCTTTCATAGGTTTCAATAAGTTCATCTATTCTCGCCCTTGCCCCGTTTTCTGCCCGAACGAACATTGAATACTCAAGAGTCAATCCTTCTTTTGTTATTGCATCAGCAATGCGGCTGCTCAATGAAACGGGTGTTGTGGAGCCGGCAAATCTGAAAAGCCCAATACCCATTTCTCTGATAGTATTCTTGATTTCCGCAAGGGTTATGTTGATATCCCGGGCCTGGTATCTGCCGGTAATGTTTGGATGTGTACAAAAATTGCACTTTCCATAATAGCATCCTGAAGATTCATTTATTACTGCTATATTTACCTTTCCATCTTCCTTTTCATAGAGGGGGAAAGGTTTTAAGTTTAAAGAAAGCCTCTTAATAGGTGTTTCTTTCGCCGCTCCGTTACCGTCTTTGTATATCAAATTAAAAATCTCTCCAGCCTCGGCAAGTTCAGTAATTCTTTTTATTACCTCAGATTTTGTGCGTCCCTGGCAATACATTTCTCTGGTTGTATGAATAATCTTTGTTAGAGTTGTTTCACCCTCGACATCTATGCAAAAGTCAAAAGGACTTTTTTCCAATGCATGAGTTTTGAATTGATTAACCTGTGGACCTCCGGCAATTATCAGGGTATTTGGACTCAGTTCGTTAACTCTTTTGGCAAGCTTCTCGGAGTATGAAAATCTATCCCCAAGCCACGTCTTGATCCCGAGTACTTTTACCTTATTCTTACAGATCTTTTGAGCAAGACCTTCGATATATTTTCCCATTTTTTCTTTGATAATCTCAGTGAGATTGTCCTGGAGATGGTTCCACTCCCTTCTCATGGATACGGTCTTTTCAATATCTCCCTTGCCAAAGATATGCGCAGAGAGTTCAGATAGTCGTGGTGTAAGATCGTTTTTAGTAAATGTTGTGTAGAAATCGATTCTAGCCGGGTCTTCAACGATAATATTAAATCCTTCATTTTTACATGCCCTGACCAGTACGCCAATACCATTTTCCTTAAAGCAGTCACTAACAGAATAGGCCTTTCCCATAAATGAATTCCATAACAGAAGGTCTATGCCTTGAAAGTTGCGCATGAGAAGTCTCCTAAAGAGACGAATGTACTATGGTATTTCATAGTAGAAGTTATTAGGTTAATAAGGTTACTTTATTTTAATACTTTTAGTTTTAAAATGAAAGTGTGATATTTTAAGTCCTTCCGCAAATATATAAAACCAGAATAAAAATATTAGTGTTGGTTATCTATGACGATAGGTACGGCAAATACGGGGAACAAGAGCTGCGTTTTGAGATGGATACGTTTTCCTGTATTAAATATGGAGGCTTTTGCTCAGGAAGTTTTCGTAAGTAGACAAACAGCATTTATTGGCTTATTTTAATGAATTTTGTTCCATTTTTAACCGATGACGGTCAGAAAACCAGCTTTTTGATAAATTAGTAACAGCTTGTGTTACTTCTGGAGGGATGGTATTTTCAGAGTTAACTAAATATCCATTTACCAGGTTTTCCAAATCCTTTATCTTCGTTTCCATTTTCTTAACGTCGCTTAAATCAGAGAATATCATAATTGCACCGAGTTCCGTATTATTATCCAATAACAAAGACGTACTAATATCATAGGTAGAACGGGTAACAGGATGCACCACCTCACTCCTTTTAAAAGTTTTCTTGTCTTTTAAAGTCCTTAAGAGATAATTGGCAAATAATGAACCAATATATTTAACATCCTTTCCTATCACCTCATCTGAAGGAATATTTAACATCCTTGCCGCATTTTTATTAAAGATATTAACCTTACAATCTTTATTGATAACAATAATTCCGTAAGGGATATTTTCCAGGACGTTTTCGTTGTGAATTCTCCTGAGGTTTACCTCCTGGTAAAGGAACGCATTCTCTACTGCCATACCGATATACCCTGCCAGCATGGATAGTAATTCTATATCCTCATCAAAAAATGCCTTCCCGGTAATTTTATTTCCCAGGGCAATCACACTGCTCAAATTCCCATTGGCAAAAACAGGTATACACAATTGCGCCTGCAGAAGGTTCATTTCCTTCTGTATCTTTATGGCTTCACGCACAGTTAATTTGTTAGTCGTTACGTCTCTGTTTATGACCTCTTTATTTAATATCTGATGATTCCTGGTCAACCACAGCATAATACCTTGATTCGTGGTGAAACAAATACTACGGGCAGTTATCTCATCCAGGCCGAGACAGCGAAAAGGCCGAAACAAACCATCGTTTTTGTCCATCAACATAAATACTGCCCTTCCTACTCCGAATGTCTCAGCCATCGCCTCGACAGTCAGATCGGCAAGCTTCCCAAGGTCATACACACGTGTTAATACCTTCGAAAACTTTTGGAAGACTTCCTTGTATCCAAGAAACGTCACCCTGACATTGTCTTGTTTGTTGAAAGCCGATTCGGACAACCTTGCATCCTCCGGCTTTAAATTCTTTATATGCGACTGAATGAAACCCAACTCCCTTTTCAGTTCCTGTTTCTCAAAAACCCTCTTTGAGACCATCTCCACTGCGTCTCTTCGCAGGGGTTTTTTAAGATATTCATATTCACCGGATACCCGAAATTCTTCCGGCAATATTGGCTGAGACTCCGGCACTATCATAACAATCGTCGGTTCAATATTTGTTCGTCGGAGTTCTTCTATAAGCTTGTTTGCCCCGTCATCGTTCAAGAGAACATCCAGAAAAGTTACATCGATGTCTATTTTGAGAAATATTTGCAGCGCCTCCTCATGTGTCCTGGCAATATGGACTACGTAATCTTTACTCAAAGATTTCTTAAAAAAAGCATTCATTGCCTTATCGTTTGAGACTACAAGAAAAGAATACACAAACTTATCCCCCAATAAATTGCCTATAAAAAATTCATTCAGCTATTTCTATAAACATTATACCGAAAATTGTAACTATATTATGTACCAAATTACCAAAATGCTTTTTAGGATAGCTGTCACTAATTATTTAAAACAATAATTCCGTAAGGGATATTTTCCAGGACGTTTTCGTTGTGAATTCTCCTGAGGTTTACCTCCTGGTAAAGGAACGCATTCTCTACTGCCATACCGATATACCCTGCCAGCATGGATAGTAATTCTATATCCTCATCAAAAAATGCCTTCCCGGTAATTTTATTTCCCAGGGCAATCACACTGCTCAAATTCCCATTGGCAAAAACAGGTATACACAATTGCGCCTGCAGAAGGTTCATTTCCTTCTGTATCTTTATGGCTTCACGCACAGTTAATTTGTTAGTCGTTACGTCTCTGTTTATGACCTCTTTATTTAATATCTGATGATTCCTGGTCAACCACAGCATAATACCTTGATTCGTGGTGAAACAAATACTACGGGCAGTTATCTCATCCAGGCCGAGACAGCGAAAAGGCCGAAACAAACCATCGTTTTTGTCCATCAACATAAATACTGCCCTTCCTACTCCGAATGTCTCAGCCATCGCCTCGACAGTCAGATCGGCAAGCTTCCCAAGGTCATACACACGTGTTAATACCTTCGAAAACTTTTGGAAGACTTCCTTGTATCCAAGAAACGTCACCCTGACATTGTCTTGTTTGTTGAAAGCCGATTCGGACAACCTTGCATCCTCCGGCTTTAAATTCTTTATATGCGACTGAATGAAACCCAACTCCCTTTTCAGTTCCTGTTTCTCAAAAACCCTCTTTGAGACCATCTCCACTGCGTCTCTTCGCAGGGGTTTTTTAAGATATTCATATTCACCGGATACCCGAAATTCTTCCGGCAATATTGGCTGAGACTCCGGCACTATCATAACAATCGTCGGTTCAATATTTGTTCGTCGGAGTTCTTCTATAAGCTTGTTTGCCCCGTCATCGTTCAAGAGAACATCCAGAAAAGTTACATCGATGTCTATTTTGAGAAATATTTGCAGCGCCTCCTCATGTGTCCTGGCAATATGGACTACGTAATCTTTACTCAAAGATTTCTTAAAAAAAGCATTCATTGCCTTATCGTTTGAGACTACAAGAAAAGAATACACAGTGTCATCCTCATATAAATGACCTATTAGTCACCCCTGCGGGAGATATGACTGAAAACAGTACACCCTAAAATAACAATTCCAGGTCTACCGAAAGCCCGATATTCCTCTTTATCCCTATTGGAGCAACTAGTGTACCAATTGTTGCTGTGGTTAATTAACGGTAAAAATACTTTTTTATAATCAATAATCAAAGTTTTAGTGTAAAAGAGATAATACACTTGTTAAAACAATTACTCTTATCAAAGCTAACGTAATTCAAAATAAATAATTTGCTATGCGGCTGATAGTTTTATTTAAAATTAATCTGAATTTTCGCAAAAATTTAATGCTATTGTAAGATAAATCTTATAAAATACGCACAATATTGAACATTGCTTTGACATTTTTGTTGTGGATTATGCAAGGAGTAATCAATATAAGAAATTACTATATTGACAATAAACTCTTACAAATTAATTAAAATTGTGAGCTTAATCTCAGGAACAAAGGGGTTACAATTTATCAGTAATTCCTTTGTAAAGATTGGTACATAAATTGTTTTAATACCTACGCTGTTATAAAAAATTTGGCAAAAAAAACAAATCTGAAATCTTGGATAAGCTTAATTTTTAGGAATTAAATTATGGTTCAAAGAATAAAATCGGCAAGTATACTTGTGGTTGATGACGATTTGGGTGTAAGAGAATCGTTAAAAATGATCCTGATGGATAAGTATTATGTGTCTACTGCATCAAATATTGAAGAGGCAATAAATAGCTTAAAGGTCATCGAACCAGAACTGATCTTCCTCGATATAAAAATATCCAAAGAAAATGGTCTTGATTTTCTTAAGCAGATACATTCTGACAAATCCAATATTCCGGTAGTCATGATTACTGCCTTTCCTTCATCACAAACCGCCATTACAGCGTTTCGAAGTGGAGCATTTGATTATATTATTAAGCCCTTTGAACCATCTGAGATACATACAACAGTAGAAAGGGCGTTACAACATCGTACTGAATCGTATGAAAAAGACAAGCTTGTGTATAATCTGAGGAGCGCCGTTCACAAAAACTTCTTCTCTACCACAGAATCTCTATTACTTGCTATAGACGCTAAAGACTCTTATACTGCAGGCCACTCTAAAAGAGTATCTTTATTGTTCGGTTTAATAACAAAAGAATTAGGCATGAACGAGGCGAGAATCGTAAAATTGCGGTATGGAGCATTTCTTCACGATATAGGAAAGATAGGGGTGAGAGATGATATACTGACAAAAACAGACGATCTTACTGGGGAAGAATTTTTCTTAATGAAACAGCATCCTGAGATAGGTTATAATATTCTTGTACCCATTAATTTCCTGAAAGAAGGTTTACCAATAGTACGTTACCACCATGAATGGTATAACGGTGAGGGATATCCTCACGGCCTAAGGGGGGAAGAAATTCCTCAGGAGGTTGCCATTTTCTCTGTCATAGATGCTTACGATGCGTTGACTACGGACAGGTATTATCGTAAAAAATATTCTAATCAAGAAGCGTTTAAAATTATTACAGAAGGTATAGGCACGCAATTTATGCCTACTTTAGCCGAAAAAGTTCTTTCAATCATTAAAAAATGCTGTGAAACCTGGCATCTGGGCGGAAGCAACTAAGGAAAATTACCAAAATAAACTTTCTAATTCCTGTCATGTTAATAAACATCCGTATAGGTAATTTATAATCGGCATGAAACGATTACTTGTTGTCTATACTTTTATCCTTATTTTCTCCTTTTGTGGCAAGAACGTCTTAGCACAGGGAGCATCTGGATTACACAACCCGGTTCTTGGAGCTTCAGCGCTCGCACAGGGGAATGCATTTGTAGCCCGTGCAGACGATGCCTCTGCAATCTATTTTAACCCGGCGGGTCTTACGCAATTACAAAAACCACAACTTTCTCTGGGTACAAGTTTTGTCCTTCCCTCCGTAGAATATCACGGTAATGGTGTGAGTGAGGATATGGACACAAAAGTGAACACCATACCAAATATGTACTTTACCAGCCCAATCATAGAAAATAAATTAGCCGCTGGCATTGGCATAAACGTCCCTTACGGCCTCCAGGGCAAATGGGACGGCGATGGATTCTCCAGATATGTCGTTACAGACTTTGATTTACGAATTATCAATGTAAATCCAACCATTACTTATAAACCATCTTCTTTCTTTTCAGTAGGAGTCGGACTGGACTATTATTATGCAAACGTAGAACAAGGTCGACACCTTAATGTAGGGGTAATTAATTCTGCTCTGACAGGCACCCCTTTAGATACCAGCACTCCTGATGGACTTCAGGAGAGCAAAATGCACGGCGATGCATTCGGGTACAATACAGGAATGCTATTTAATATCACTCCAAGTCATAGTGTTGGCATTTCATTCAGAAGTAAGGCAGATATAGATTTTAAGGGCAAGCTAAAACTCTCTAAATTAAGCGGTGCAACCACAGCAGTATTTGGTTCCGATGATTTCGATACACGAACCACTACGAATGCCACATTACCAGAGATGCTCTCACTAGGTTATGCATATAAACATAATAATCTTTGGAGCATAGAAGCGGATGTTCAGTGGACAAATTGGTCCAGGTTTGACGTTGTCAAATACGATTTTGATACAACAAATGCCTTACTGGAAGCAAGTAAGGAGGATGTACGAAATTGGCACAATACCTTCAGTTTCGCTCTCGGTGGGGAATATAAGTTAAATGAAGCCATAAAAGTAAGAGGTGGTTATACCTTTCATGAGTCTCCGGTTCCAGGTGATACCTTTGAGCCTTCAGTTCCACAGAGCAGCCGGCATGGAATTTTTACAGGTCTTGGGTATAGCTGGGGGAAGAAATTGAACAAAGGGATTGACTTTGCTTACGGGACGGTTTTCTATGAAAATCGAAACGTAGATAACTCAGTTGGGGATGCAGTACAAGGTCCTATAGATGGGCATTATGACCTCATTACCCATATAATGGCAATAAATTTTAATTATATATTTTAAAATGTGGACAATGCTTCCGAGTCGATCTTAGGTTTTGTGATTGGTTCAGTGAACCGTTACTTTTTGTCTGACTTTTTTGGGAGATTCGGATTCAATGCCTATTTCTTCGTCGGTAAGGTAGCAAGCGGGATCATGTTCCCATATGTCGCCATAATATGCCTCTGCCCTTGCCCTGAAATTCCCGCTGCATATATTGAGCCATCTGCACTTAGCGCAACGCCCTTTAACGTAAGGGTTTTTGTTCTTGAGTTTAGCCATTAACTCATTGGAAGTGTCTTCCCATATCTCGCCAAACTTCCTTTTTCTGATATTTCCGAAAGAGTATTGTCTCCAAAACTGATCGGCGTATACTTCCCCATCCCAGCTTATACAGGCAAGCCCCTTACCGGAGCTATTCCCCTCATTCCACTGGAGGAGTTCAAACACTTCTTTTGCCCTCTTGGGATTTTCTTTCAAAAGCCGTAAATATATGTATGGGCCGTCGGCATGATTATCCACGGTGAGCACCTCGATTTTACGACCTCTGTCATGCGCCTCCTTGGTCTTATCAATGATAAGGTCAACAACCTTGCGGGTTTCTTTGTGGGAAAGGTCTTCTTCTATCAGGTTAGAACCCCTTCCTGAGTATACCAGGTGATAAAAACAAACCCTCGGGATGTTTTCTTTTTCAATGAGTTGAAATATACCCGCTATATCATGTGCATTCCTCTTATTAATGGTAAAACGCAGACCTACCTTAATACCTACAGACATGCAATTCCTAATACCTTCCAGAGCCGCATCAAATGCACCGGGAATACCGCGGAAACGGTCGTTTGTTTCTTTAAGACCATCAAGACTGATTCCCACATAGGAAAGCCCAAATTTTTTTAACTCATTTGCCTTATCCCTTGTAATTAAAGTGCCATTCGTGCTAATAACGGCTCGCAACCCCTTCTCCTTGGCATAACCAATTAATTCGAGGAGATCGGGTCTCATGAGTGGTTCTCCGCCTGAAAAAAGAATTACAGGAGCCCCATATTCTGCCAGATCGTCCAACATGGCCTTTGCCTCTTTTGTAGATAGTTCGTTTGGGTATTCAATATCTTTTGATTGAGAGTAACAATGGATGCATTTCAAATTACAACGTTGTCCTACATTCCAGACTACAACTGGTTTCTTGTCTTGAGAAAATTGTAATAAATGTGATGGTAGTTTTTTGGATTCTCTACCATATCGTAATGCGTCGGACGGTTCTACGGTGCCACAGTATAACTTTGATATACCAATCATTACTGCATCTCCTGCACAGGACGTGTGTGCTTAAGTAAGGATAGAGGGATAAAACCCGCTCTACGTGTTATTTTAGGATTAGATAAACAATTGATAAAAATTATAGGATTTATTATAACCAAAAATCCTCATTTAGTAAAAAATATTTTGCAACTTTTAAAAACTTATTGTCCTACAGCGTAGAGTTTCCAGTCTACACAACCAACATAGAGGGTGTTTTTTGAGTCTATGGCCGGTGAAGAAAGTAATGGCTCGCCAATTGTTGCGTGCCACTTAAGGGTGCCGTCGGTATTAACGGCATATAATTTACCATCCCATGAACCTATATAAATGACACCATTAGCATCAACCGTAGGGGAGGCGGTAATAGATTTTTCGGTTTTAAATTTCCATTTAAGCGCACCATCTTTTGCTATGGCATAAAGATTGCCTTCTTGCGTTCCCACATAGATTGTTTC
>VGXX01000011.1 GCA_016873155.1 Planctomycetota bacterium
GCTCCTGAGATAAAAGGATGATTTGGATGGAAACATTTTTAACCTTTTTCTGATTTGTTTATTGATCGTATTTACTTTAACACAATTTCCTTTGTCCTTATTTATGGCCGCATTCTCGGACAACCTGTGAAGGTCTGACCCTGTCCCTTCTGTTCGATACGAACCTGCGATTCCCATCGCGAAGACGTTTTAACGCTTCTCGTGCCGGGATTATCTTTTTCTTGGAAATATAATCAAGAAAACTTTCTACGATTGTTATCTTTACTCGTGTAGCCGTCTGGTTTTGTGCCGTCAGATATTTTGGAACCTCTTGAATAACTCTTTTGCTGCTGCTTCTGGTCCCTTCGACTCCCACCCTGGAATGCCCAATCGGGTGCGAAGTTGTCCCACCCAAATCCCTTTGGCAAAAAACGCCTCAAAATAGCGATGCGCAATCTTTTCGTGTAATTCTTTATATTGAGGGGGACCAAAAATATTGGCAAAATAGGAATGGACAAGACCTGTTGATGTGGTGGTACCTTTACTCATTACGGTACCTTCCCGGAATATCCGCAAGGCGTCCTCTGAAGTTGTCAATTGTTCTAGAATTGGACGGTCTTCATCGATCATCTCATAATTATTGGCGTAGAGGATCATATTAACAGGATGCCCTTTCATGATAGTTGCATAGGTCGTCACTGGTAAAACAGCCCGCGCGTTGACCTGGCTCGGGCACATAATAATTGTTCGGTCAAGTTGTCCAAACGCATAGCCTGGTTGTAAATCATCTAAACGGACAAATGCACCAATTTCAGTGCCATACCCGATGATTTCTCCAGATGCTCCAATTTTGAGAGACCCCATATCGTCGGCAATAATTTTCATTTCGGTCAGATATTCATCCCCTAAAATTCTAAAGGCTTCCAGTGTTTCCGACTTTCCTGCCCCAGTATCTCCAATAATGAGAAGTGTCGCTTCCTTTTGATTTTTTAACACGATCTTGACTAATGCTCCATGAAATGGCCATGCTTCGCGTTTCATCATGATAATATTATGTAAGGTTAATACCATCTTCTTTAAATAGCCAAAATACCCGAACTCATCACGGTTCGGTACCGCTGCGACAAGCATATTATGCCGTTGATCGTCATAAAACATGGTCGGAAAATCTGCAAGATGATCTAAGACATTACCTGGAACGCCAAACGCATATACCCCATCTGGTGTTCTGATCAAGTCCTCATCATCGGCTAATTCAAACAGATTACATAAGGAAAAGCCTAACTCAAAAAATTTTTCATGAAAATAGATATAGATGAGCAATTCTCCGACTTTGGCCGGATAGCATACCCATTCCTCCTTATGAAGCTGAATGAAGTCTAATGGATTGACATCTATTTTGACGAATTTACCTGTGCGTTTATTCATCGGGGGGTTCAGAATTAACGGGGGATACAATAAAATTTGCCGAATGAGCGGAATATTATGCAGTTTTTCATACCCATCAGGGAGACATACCGGTAATTTGCCCGACGTAATAGCCGCGATCTCTGCCCCGGCACGGACCTGCCGGTACACAACTGGATGTTTCCCTGTGATATTTTCCTGGATATTTCGATACGTCTGACGGACTAAATGGGTTAGTTTTTCGATAGTTTCACTAAAAGCTTGATATGGCCTCGTTTCCATTTCATAGACAGTTGATGCATATATGATAAATCGATCAACATTTCTCCACGCATCATACAAATATTCCACAAAATCTTTTAATAGTTCTCGATCCCTGAAAAACACTTCCGATCCTTCTAAAACATTTGGCACTAAGGCTACGTTAAATTTTGTTAAGTGTAGAAGGACCTGAATCAAGAGATCAATATCATTGTCACTTATGCTCGTTCCATGACGAAAAATATCTAATAATGGGGAATGTTTTTGAGATAATTCTTCAAGAATTTTGCGTAAAAAGGTTTTAAAAAGATGATTTGTCAGTATTTCTTCTGACGTCTCACAGATTTTATGGTTAGCTCGAATAATGACTTTTCTTGCTAAAAATTTAAACACATATCGTTCCATAACCATGCTTTTTATTACTCGTATTTTAAGCTAATAAATTCTTCTGTGATTCTTCTACCCTCTTATCATGTTACTTTCTATCAATCATGAAATTAGTCTCTATATTTACATACATTAAATTCGGTACATATTACGCCTTTTAGAGAACACAATCAACTCATTTTTGTACCTTAGCAAACCTTAGTGTTACATCACCAGAAAATAAAAAAGGCTACTAAGAGATTTGATTCCCTTAGTAGCCTTTCAGTGACCTTTTTCTTATAGAAACTTATATTTTTTCGATCTTAGCTCCGCAGACCTTGTATTCAGCCGTCTGGGTAATGTTGTCGTAGGCATCCTTTGTCAGCTTATTCACGGCTGATTCCGCAAAGTGCATGGGTATCCAGATAATGCCTTTTTTTACCTTGTCGGAAACCTCGGCGCGGGCAGTGATGCTGCCACGACGGGAGGAAATCTTCACTGTTTCACCGTCAAAGATACCCAGTTCTTTTGCATCCGCCTCATGTACCTCAACAAAGCAGTCGTTTGTCTTATGAATAATACCGACAGACCTTCTGGTCATCGTTCCCGCATTGTAATGGTACAGGGTGCGTCCTGTGGTAAGCAGTAACGGGTATTCCTTATCAGGACTCTCAGCGGGCGCACGATAGGGCAATACGAAAAATTTTCCCAGTCCCCGTGGAAATTTGCCTTCATGCAAGAATTTTGTTCCGGGGTGCTTTGTGTCCGGGCATGGCCATTGAATGCCGTTGCTTTCAATCCTTGCATAATTGATCCCAGCGAATATGGGCGCCAGGCTGGCAATCTCATCATAAACTTCTTTTGGCGACGGGTAATCCATTTTATAACCCATACGGGTGGACAACTCACTGGTAATCTGCCAATCGGGTTTTGAATTTCCAACAGGGTTAATTGCCTTGCGCACACGTTGTACGCGGCGCTCCGTATTGGTAAATGTCCCGTCTTTTTCAGCAAAACTAGCCGCCGGCAGGACTACGTCTGCACACTTTGCAGTTTCTGACATAAAGATGTCCTGCACAACAAGAAATTCAAGGTTTTTGATCCCTTTTATCGTGTAATCCTGATTGGGCTCGCTAAGGACCGGGTCTTCCCCGATTACGTACAACGCCTTAAATTGATTCTTGCTCATGCGCTCGAACATAGTTGGCGCAGTGGCTCCTGGAGTTCTCGACAATTTAACGCCCCACGCCTTTTCAAACTTTTCCATAACCGCATTGTCGGTGACATCCTGATAGCCTGGCATCTTGTTCGGTATGCAGACATCGGTAGCGCCCTGCACGTTATTTTGCCCGCGGATGGGGTTGACGCCCGTGCTAGGTTTTCCGATGTGCCCGGTCAGCAAGGCGAGGTTGGCAATGGTGCGCACGTTATCAGTACCGCAGGTATGCTCGGTAATGCCTAAGGTGTAATATATGGCGGACTTTTCTGATGTGGCGTACAGCCTTGCCGCCTGCCGGATATCTTCTGCCGGAATTCCAGTAAATTCAGATGCCTTTTCAGGGGTAATGTCCTTTACAAATTCTCGTAATTCTTCATAACCCTCAGTGCGTGTCTTTATGAATTCCTTGTTTTCAAGGCCCTCGGCAATTATGACGTGCGCCATTGCATTTAACAACCAGTTGTCTGCTCCCGGTTTTACGGGGAGATACAACTTTGCGTGCTGGGCAAACCATATTTTTCTCGGGTCTGCCACGATGAATGTGCATCCCTTCCGCAAAGCCTTCTTCATTTCCAATCCCACAATAGGATGCGCCTCTGTTGGATTCCCCCCAATCAGAAAGATGAGTTTGCAATCCTTGATTTCGCTGATGGAGTTGGTCATTGCGCCACTACCGAATGACATCGCCAGACCGGCGACGGATGGCGCGTGTCAGGTCCGGGCACACTGGTCTACGTTGTTAGTGCCAATCGTAGCCCGCGCAAATTTCATTGCCAGATAATTTTCTTCATTAGTGCATCGGGAAGAGCTCATTACTCCTATATAGTCCGGGCCGTATTTGGCTTTTATTTCGCTCAACTTGGCGGCGACAAGACCCAGCGCCTCGTCCCACGTTGCCTCTTCGAATTTTCCGTTTTTCTTAATAAGCGGTTGCTTTAACCGGTCGGGGTGATGGATAAAGTCAAATCCAAACCGCCCCTTTACGCACAGGTTGCCATCGTTCGGGATAGACCCCGTCTTTGAGGTCACCTTGACAACGCGGTTTCCCTTTACGTTCAGATACATCGTACAACCGACGCCGCAATAGGCGCAGGTAGTTTTGACTTCCTTGAATTCCCATTCGCGCCCCATTCCTACGGCCTGTTTCTCTACCAATGAACCCACGGGACAGGTGGAAACACACTGGCCGCACAAGACGCACGTTGTATCGCGCCGAGGCTTTCCAAACGGCGTTCCCGTCTCTGTTTCAAATCCACGGTTTTTGAAATCAATTGCATAATCCTGCTGCACTTCGGCGCAAATACGAACACAGCGTCCGCACAGGATGCATTTGCTTGTATCGTGTTGAATGACAGGATTTTCATCCTCTATGATACCGCCGTCAGGCTTTTCAAAAAATCGACTTTCCCTCACGCCATACTGATAAGCATAGTCCTGCAGTTTGCAAGAACCGCATCTCTCACAGGTCATACAATCTCTGGGATGGTCTGAAAGGATGAGTTCTAAAACCATCTTTCTGGTTTTTAATACTTTTTCAGAATCAGTGCGGATCACCATACCATCGGCAGCCTCTGTATTACAGGACGTAATAAGCGTATTTGACTTGCCCCGTTCTACCTCTACCATGCAAACACGGCACGCTGCAAAGGGATCAAGGCGTGGGTCGTGACAAAGAGTAGGAATGCGAATACCGATGGAGTTGGCAGCCTGTAAAATTGTCTTGCCTTTATCCACCTCTATGGTCTTACCGTCAATATTTACTTTAATTTTTGGAACCATTACCATACTATTATTCTCCTAGCTTAGAAAACCCGGAATCAAACGAAAATAATGTTCAAATTTTAGATTTACGATTTTTTCAATCGTTCGATTAAGTGCTCACGACGAAGTCAAAAACCGTAAGTTCAAAATATTAAGCCCATGCCCTTCAACTTACCATAATTCCTGCATAACCTACGACCTGACCATAATCACCGGTAATATCACCGCTGGTCTCGTAACGCACCAATTCTGCCTTTTT
Organism: Planctomycetota bacterium; assembly: GCA_016873155.1. Classification (GTDB taxonomy): domain Bacteria; phylum Planctomycetota; class Brocadiia; order Brocadiales; family Brocadiaceae; genus Wunengus. The sequence continues at coordinate 5,253 of VGXX01000011.1, forward strand.
AGCCCCGCGTTCTTTAGAACATACCAGCATGGTAACCGTTGGGTAAATGCCGCACATCGTAATGCGCATATCGTGAACCCTGCTATACAGACTATCCTCGTTAAGGGCCAGGACTTCATCGATGGCAATCCTGTCTTTCCTGTTAGCCGAGGCCTGTGGCTCGTGGTGCGTCATGTCAGAAGAAGCCACCACCAGTGCATCCGGGCATAATTTTTGTAACACCTGAGATAAACTTTTACCTATATTTTTCAGGTCCACGATGTTCCGGGAAGAAATAACCATCACAACGATCTTAATATCGGGATTAAAGTATTGGATAAACGGTATCTGCACCTCTGCGGCGTGCTCGTACAAATGCGCTTCCTGGTCTTTCTCAACAAGATCGCAGACGTGCACCAGTTCATCCACTATCTTTTCATCCACCTCGACATCTCCTAATGGTGTACGCCACAATCCACCAGGCCAGATGGAATATGGCACACCATAACCTGTATGATTGGGTGCTAATATCACTACCGTATCGGGTATTTTAATCCTTGAATAAAGATTTCCTGCAACACGCCCTGAATACATATAACCAGCATGTGGGGAAACAACACCCAGAGCGGCTTGCTTTTTACAATCCTTGATAACAAAGCCATCGATATCACTCTTTAGCTGGGCTGCATCTCCGCTGTAAAAACTGCCCGCCACAGCAGGACGTCTTAACATAAAACTTCTCCACTATATTATTGGGCGGATTTAAACACAGCTATAATTTAACATAGCATTATGAAACAGTCAAACTTCTTTTAAATTGATTTTTTATTTGAAAGATACGTATATAATGGTTTAGAATTTTGAGATTAAATTAATTTTTGACAGGATTAACAGGATAATCAGGATGAAAATCGTAGGGACACAGAGCACCGTGTCCCTACCTACTGAAATTCATTGTAATTTAAGGAGTTAGATTTTGGCTAAGGCATTGGCTTTATTATCGGGTGGTTTAGACAGTACCCTGGCTATCCGTGTCATTCAACAACAGGGAATTGAGGTAATTGCCCTTAATTTTGTGACTGTTTTTTGTCGCTGCACGTCTCATGGGAGTTGCAAACTCGAGGCTGTAAAGGTTTCTGAAAAGTTTGGAATACCCATTAAGGTCATCAACACAACGGAACGATTTCTGGAACTCGTCAAAAAACCAAAGTTTGGATACGGGAAGAACATGAATCCCTGCATCGATTGCCGGATCAATATCTTTCGCATCGCGGGGGAATACATGCGTGAGATTGGCGCCGATTTTATTATTACCGGCGAGGTGTTAGGACAAAGACCCATGTCCCAACGAAAAGAAGCGATGAAGATTATCGATAAGGAGGCGAACCTTACCGGACTTGTTTTGAGACCTTTGTGCGCCAAGCATATGGAACCTACTATCCCTGAGAAGCTGGGAATTGTAGATCGGAAACGACTGCTTCAGATTCGGGGACGCTCCAGAAAAAATCAGATACAGCTTGCCGATGTGTTCCAAATCAAAGACTATCCTTGCTCTGCCGGAGGGTGTTTGCTTACCGATCCTGAGTTTGCGCATCGTATGCGGGATCTGGTCAATACCTGTGATGCAAATGTCAACGATGTCAATTTATTAAAGGTTGGAAGGCATTTCAGGCTCGACCCACAAACGAAGGTTATTGTCGGCAGAAATGAGGAGGATAACACCAGGCTTGATTCACTATCAAAGGAAGGAGATATTCTGCTGACCTTGGTTGACATGCCTGGACCACTTACCCTTGTCCGGGGGGAAATCACCGAAGAAAAGATTCAGACTGCAGCGCAAATTACCGCCAGGTACGGAAAATCTCAAGTTCTGCCTTCAGTAAAAGTCTCTGTGAAACAGGTGGGAAATAATGCCGCTGAGAGGATTATAGAAATTACACCAATGAGCCAGGAAGAAGCAGACAAACTCATACTAAAAAAATCTCAAATTAGTAACGTCTCTGGTGAAACATCTAAGGTAACAGAACTTGATATTGGGTAAAGTGACGTGTGTCGAATGACGGGTGACGAGTAAAGAGTCACCCGCTACCTGTCACACGCCACTCGCCTTTCTTTACTGCTTTGATTGGGCTATGCTGTGTTAGGAATTACAAATTGAGGAATAGTTTCAGATGAATTTCAATATAAAATTCAAAAATCCCTTTAAACGCCTTGCAAATACAATCGGGGAAGATTCCGGCACAAAAAAAAGGACCTTTATAAAAACCGATAAGCAGATTTATACTCTCCTCGGAATTGCCTTTGCCGTTTCGGCTGTTGCTCTCATATGCTACTGGCTACTAAAAGAGAGACCTTACTACGTCGGGCTGCTTGCTGAAAACGATGAATTAATAAAAACCCTGAAATTCACGCGGGATAAGTTGAAAAAAATTCATGAAAATACCGTAGCCGGTTACGAAGAAAGATTAAAAAACGAATACATACCAAAATCCATTTATGACGATAAGACCAATGACTACGAGCAAAAACTAGCCTCATACAAAGACAAATACATTCCCAAGGAAGAACATGAAAAACAGGTGGTAGAATTAGAACAGCGCCTTAAAGAAGAATCTTTATCCGAAGAGGGTTCATCCAAAAAAGAATTTGAACAAAAAATCACGGCGCTGGAACAAAAGGTCTCTATTCTGGAAGACAAAAATCTCGATCTAAAAGAAACGCTCGAAAAATCTGCAGAATTCATTAAAGGAGAAAAAGATGCACTGGAAACAATGCTTCTGCTTGAGAGAAAAAAGGCATTAATTCCTTCTCTGGTCATGCCTGAAACTAAAAATAATGCACTGACAGCCGATACATTAAAAAAATTAGTGGACATAAAAGAGAAGTTAAAAAAGATTGACGAAATGAATATTCCTTTAAAATCCGAAACGTATTTTGGGATGGGGCTCGTTTCCTATTACAACAAACAACTCGACGAGGCAATTGAACAATGGGAAAATGCAGTATCCTTGAACAAGAACAATCTCAAGGCATACATTTGTCTTGGGATTGTTTATAACGAAGAAAATATGTCTGACAATGCAATGAAAATCTTGAAACGCGCCCTCGATATCAATCCTAAATATGCCACCATACATCTTACGCTAGCCCGTATCTACGAGCAAAAGGGGGTATTGGATGACGCTATTTATGAATACTCGAAAGCGCTTGAAATCAATCCTGAAACCGTGGATATTCATAACAAACTTGGAATTCTTTACGAAAAAAAGGGGTTGAAAGAAGAGGCAAAAAAATCCTTTGCTCAGTATGAAAAATTAAAGGGGGGGAAATAAACAACCCTGAACTGCAAATAAAATATAATTGAAATCACTCTAAAAGGACAAGCCCGTATATATTAACCTCATCAAGTTTATTCTTAAGCGTTTCTATTTTTAAATTGTGATTTCTCGCCGTCTGATAGACATCAATACCGCACGCCTCCATTGACGGCCTTGCCTCTGCTGTACGCACACAGGCTGCGGCAGTTTCGCAATTTTCGCACAATTTACAAGGTCCTGCGCCAAGGCCGAAGGCTTTGTAAAATCCGAGAGAAAAGGCGTGCTTTTCGATTTCAGCAGTAATATAACGCATCTGCCAACTCAAGTGACCATGGAGAAGCAATGCTTTATTATATTCCCCGAGAATTTTTTTCATTTCTTCATGAGTCGGCGCATGTGGCGGGCAGGTTAGTTTCTTCCCATACTCATCACACCCGTATTTGCACTTCAGTTGAACCCACCGTGCAACTACAATGGTATTCGTATTGATAACGAAAGCTTTTTCACAGCCAAGCTCCATCGACTTCTTAACCAATACGTCACACAAACCGTTGGAATCGGGGTGTGATGTAATATCCGTCTGAATGTCTGGTACAGCCGAATCCTGTATATGCATAAATAAGTCTCCATAGCACAGCAAAGCCGCAACCAAAGCACCCCTTTATCCCTTCTCTCCCTGCAGAATGAAAACCTCTGGGCGGGACTATTAGCTTTGCCATGCCGTGTTTATCTGTGTCCAAAACGGAGTGAATCGCACAGACGTTTTGCTTCTGAAAGTTTAATATGCCCTGTGTACAGTGCCTTTCCGATAATCATGCCCGCAATGGGTAAACAATTGAGCGTCTCAATGTCTTTCAGGGATGATATTCCCCCCGATGCAATAACCGGGGTTTTTACAGCCGACAAGAGTTCTTTTAAACTAAAAGTGTTCGGTCCTTGCAGCATGCCATCCCTTGAGATATCCGTAAAGATTATTGCGCATGGTGACGCCTTCTCGATTTCCCTGGCAAAGTCAACGGACGTCCATTCGCACAGGGAAGTCCAACCTTGTACGGCCACCTTGCCATTTTTTGCGTCAATTCCAACTGCAATACGGCCTGGAAATGTCTTGCAGAGTTCATCTACCCACGATGGTGAATCTATGGCCTTTGTTCCTACAATTACCCGATCTGCACCCAGATCGAGCATTGTTTTGATAGACTGGGTTGTCCTTAGTCCCCCGCCAAATTCAACGGGGATTTTTATCTGCTTAACGATTTGTTCGACAATGGTAAGATTTTTTGGAACGCCTTCAAAAGCCCCGTCCAGATCAACTATATGCAGATAGTCAGCGCCCTGGTCTTCCCAGGATTTAGCCACCTCTACAGGGTCTTCGGAAAAAACCGTCTCGGCGTCCTTTTGACCTTGAGTCAACCGCACGCACTTACCACCCTTTAAATCAATAGCTGGAATGATTAACATAATGATCTGCTCGGAATAAAAAATATTATGATGAGGTAATACCTACCGATTAACCCACCAACCTCCTTTTCAAAAATCGTTTTGTTGGATTCAATTCAACCTTACGTGGCCGTTGCAACTTCTAAATTTACCTTTGTAAGTCTTGATAGTTGGGGAGCTATAGACCCGATTCGAACATACACAACTATTTGCCCTTTTTCATGCTGCTTTTTAGCCATTTCAATATTTATCTTACTGAGTTCAGGATCGGTTTCTGGCAAAAAGACAATTTGCGCATTCAGTGGGATTTTTTCAGCTATATCGGGATGCTCTAATATATACCGGTCAAATTCCGTACTCAGGATCAGATTTTTCACAAATACTTCTTCTTCAGTCATTCGCTTTTATCTCCTTTAAAAAGCTTTTTCTATATTTCTGCCAGTTATCCCTTAAGTCCTTCTCAGCAAAAGTCAGCGCTAAATTGAAGTCGTTAAAGGGTAATACCACTTTTCTAACCTTGCCATCGTATGATAATTCGTCCTTATGTGCAAATCCATGAGTGGTATCATACCTTACCACCGGATACCATTTATCATGGATTATAATTTCATACTGCACAATAAACTCAACCACTCAATTGTTTATTCGACTATGTCTTGTTCTTCGTCTTCCGTCATTACCTAATGGCGTAACATACTCTACAATCTTCAAGACATTTCCTATAAAAATTTTCTGGCATCTTCCGTCCTAACAGTAGAAGTAATTAAAGGTGTTTTTCGAATTGACATTGTTCGGCAATAATAAATCCCCCTATAACCTATAACAGATACAGCAAATCAGCGTTTATCTGTGCCCGATGGCAATTATATTACAAATTACCAAAGTTTTTGAGTATAGTTAAGCCGTGTTGCTGGCTTTTTTCGGGGTGAAATTGCGTTGCAAAGATGTTCTTATGCCAAACCATAGAGGTAAAACGCACACCGTAGTCCGTTTCCGTAGCAATGACGCTGTTATCCTCCGGACAGACGTAATAAGAATGCACAAAATACATATATGCATCACAGGGGATATTTTCCAGGAGGGGATTATCTTCTTTCCGAAAACTTATCTGATTCCAGCCCATGTGTGGAATCTTCAATTTTTCTTTTGTCCCATTTTCGGAAAATTTAAAACGAATAACTTTGCCGGGAATAATGCCTAAACCTTCGTGTTCCCCATCTTCATAACCTTTGGAAAATAACAACTGCAACCCAAGACATATTCCCAGGAACGGTTTGCCAGATTGGAAGTAATCTACAATCGGCCTTAAAAGTTCCCTCTGCCTTAAGCCATCCATAGCATCTTGAAAAGCTCCCACTCCCGGAAGCACTAATTTGTCTGCGTTTTTAACTTCCGCAGGGTCGTCGGTAACCTTGACATCAAAACCAAACCGTTCAAAACCCTTCTCCACACTCCGGAGATTTCCCATCCCGTAATCTACAATTACAATCATGTCAAACTCTAGCCGCCGCCTCTTGGCACTATTACAAACTCCACACGCCGGTTTTTGGCCTTTCCCGTTTTTGATTTATTGTCCGCTAAAGGCTGGTATTGTCCGAATCCAGCAATATAAACCCTGGTGGGAGAAACGCCGCATTCTTCAACCATGTAATGGAGAACGGCAGCAGCCCTTGCAGCAGATAATTCCCAGTTTGATTTGTATTTGTCTTTTTGTCTCAGAACAGGGTCGTTGTCCGTATGGCCTTCAATTCTGACTATTTCACCCGCTGCGGATGTCTTCAGTATGCCGGCGATTTTCTTGAGTGTCGCCTTGGATTGAGTACGTAACGTGGTTTGTCCGGAATCAAACAATACAGCGCCGGGCAGCAATACAGAAACAGTGCCGTTCTTTATCCTTACGGTGGCCCCTGTGCCTTTTAATTTTGCTTCAAGGTCCCTTCTTGTATTCTCAAGCCGATTTACCTCGCTTTCATACCTGCTCGCCTTTGATGCCAAGTCTGCATTCTCCTGCTGCAGGCCGGATATGGTTTCATTCAACTGCTGATTTTCCTGCCGCAGCTTTTTCATCTGACCACAACCTGCACCAGCGATCAGTATTCCTACTATCCCAACAAGACAAAGACCACGCACCACACCATGTTCTTCTAACATATGTCCTTTCCTCCTTTCACGGTAAAGAAATTTTAACCACACAGGAATTCGGTATTTTTACGCTCGGTAGTATCATGAATGGAATCCGGAAAATAATACGACAAAAAGTTGAACATATACATTGACAAGTCCTATAAAATAATCTTGCATGAGGATACACACCAGCGTAGCCAGCGATAAAAATGGCCCGTACGGGATTAACTGGCTTTTCTTAAATAATAATACAGGAATGGCCATCAAAAGCCCAAAAAACGGGGCGACAAAGAAGATCGACACGGCTAATTTCCAGCCCGTAATTCCGCCAATCATGCCCATGAGTTTCACATCCCCAAAACCCATGGCATCCTTCTTAAGTACCCATTTCCCCAAAATACTACAGAGGAATATCAGACCTCCTCCGGCAAGCATCCCGATCATTGATGCAATCAACGTATCTAACCGGCAGATACCCGTCAATGAAAAGTTTCTCAGGGTATTCTGGGCATCATGCAAACCCGGACATATCACGCTTAAAACAAGAGCAACCGGAATACCAATAAACGTGACCTCATTGGGGATGACCAACAACTCAAGGTCTACAAAGGTCGATATAATCAGGGCGCTACAAAGAGCTAAGTAACAAATAAAAATGCAGGCTGATTCGTGTCTGTATTGGATAAATACGTAACATAGGTGTACAAACACATACCCTGTCAGCAACTCTACGAGCGGATAACGTATCGGGATTTTAGCCTTGCAAGTCCGGCAGCATCCCCTCAGAACCACATAGCTTAATACAGGGACATTATCATACCACCGGATGGGTGTATTACAATTCGGGCAAAATGAACGAGGCGATACCAGAGATTTTTTCTTGGGGATTCGATAGATACAGACGTTTAAGAAACTGCCTGTTATCAACCCCACGACAAAAAATAAAAACAGCAAACTTGGATCAGCCGCATCCAAGAAATTTTTCCGGATATCAACCCCTCCCTTACAAAATGGTAATTGTTTCAAACATATTCATGAAAATATCTTAAGGAATCCTATCAAATCAAGTTGGCAATTGCAAGATTAAAAGCGGTAACCAATCTTTATTGTACGAATTGCGTAGCTATCTGAGGTAATTGCAATACTGCCGGGGCAAAAAACCTTGTATCCACACTATTTCCTGAAGAAACTAAAATTTATAGTATATGACTTGAATAAGTCAGATTTTGTGTTAAACTACGTCTGTATTTTTTATGGCCAAAGGATTGTATCTCGAATGGTAGAAATGGATAATGTAATCTCCGTGATTTTAGGGGGAGGGCGTGGGACAAGGCTCTATCCCCTGACAAAAGAAAGATCGAAACCTGCGGTCCCGCTGGCTGGCAAATACAGGATTATAGACATTCCCATCAGTAATTGCCTGAACTCAAACCTTAACAAGATTTACGTACTCACACAATTCAATTCCGCATCTCTTCATCGGCATATAACACGGGCATATAAATTCGACAACTTTTCCAGGGGTTTTATTGAAATCCTTGCGGCAACCCAGACCATTGATAGTATGAACTGGTATCAGGGCACTGCTGACGCCGTTCGTCAAAATCTTCGTTTTTTCAATCAGCCTAATATTGATTTTGTCTTGATCCTCTCCGGTGACCAGCTTTACAGGATGAACTATCAAGAGGTCATAAAAATGCATATCGCAAGCGGTGCGGAAGTAACCGTCTCGGCAATTCCCGTGGAAAGAAAAGACGCTCATCATTTAGGCATCCTGAAGGTAGACGAACAGGGACGTATTATCGATTTCTTCGAAAAACCAAAGGACGAAAAGGTTATTGATTCTCTTTCCCTCGCTGCATCTGCTTTCGACAGGCGCGGTATAAGCGCTAAGGGTCGCACCCTTCTTGCCTCAATGGGTATTTATATATTTAATCTTGAAGTGTTGAATGATATTTTAAAGGAAACAAATAAATCTGATTTTGGTAAAGATATTATTCCGGAAATAATAAAAAAACGCCGTGTATTTGCCTATTTCTTTGATGGTTACTGGGAGGATATAGGAACAATAAAGTCATTTTATGAAGCCAATCTGAATTTAGCTTCAGTTACCCCCAATTTTGATTTATTTGACGAGAAAGCGCCAATCTATACCAACCCGCTTTCCTTACCTGGTTCCGTCATTAATAATTGCAAGATTAGCCAATCAATTGTTGCGGATGGATGCATTATCAACGATGCAGAAATACAGAATTCTGTCATTGGGATCAGAAGCATCATTGGTAAAAATACGGTAATTCAAAACTCTATCATCATGGGTGCGGATTACTACGAATCGGAATCTAACATACGTATGAACAGGTTTAAAAAAGTACCGAATATCGGAATTGGCAATAATTCCCGCATCACTGGGGCTATTATCGACAAGAACGTCCATATCGGTGAAAATGTGAAAATAGAAAATGTCAATAAAGTAGAACACATCATTGCTGATAATTACATGATCCATGATTCTATCGTCATCATACCAAAAGGCAGTGTTATTCCATCAAATACTGTTATCTAGTCCTATGGTAAAAAAACATATATCCCTCCTTGGTTTTCCTTTGTAAACGGGAGATTTCTGATGTCATTTGGAAGCAAAGGATTCCTTAAAATTTCATAATAATTTGAATACCCCTGAAATCGTATATGTCGGAAACGCATAATTTATTTCGTTCGGTAAGAGTTATCAGCGTCTGTACCTTCTTAAGCAGAATACTCGGTCTTGTACGGGATATGATATGTGCCAGTATCTTTGGTACAGGCATGGTTTGGGATGCCTTTGCCGTTGCCTTCAAGATTCCCAACCTGTTTCGACGCCTCTTTGGCGAAGGCGCTCTCAGCGCTGCCTTCATTCCCATCTTCACAGAATACATTGAAAAACGCGGCAAGGCGGAAGCCATGGCATTTGTCAATGTCATTGCCACAGTCCTCATCATCATTTTAGGTGGAATCGTATTATTGGGTGAAGGCTCATTCTTCGCTATTCCACGCATGTTCCATGTACAGGAAAAGTGGCAGCTTGTTTTCAAACTATCCATTATTATGTTTCCCTATGTGTTCTTCATCTGTCTGGTGGCTTTTATGGGGGCGGTACTGAACACCCTTCACCATTTTTTCATGCCTGCCTTCGCGCCTGTCGTTATGAATATATGCTGGATTTTAGGGGCTGTTTTAGCCCCTTACACGGGAAAAACACTTGAAAAGATGATTTACGCAGTTGCCATTTCTACCTTTTTATCCGGCCTCGTTCAGTTGATCATTCATTTTCCGGTCTTACGGAGAAAAGAATTATACTACCGGCCTGTTTCCCGATTTTCAGATCCCGGCTTGAAATTGGTGTTGACCCGCATGGGTCCCGTTGTCTTTGGGCTGGCTGTCGTACAGATCAACGTTCTCGTTGACAGCATCATTGCCGTTGGATTCTCCGTTCCTCAGGGCGGACCGGGCTATTTCCATTTTGCAGGAATGGCCATCCACTATCCAATGAAAGCCGGCGCCGCCTCTGTGCTGTATTACAGCGATCGATTGATACAATTCCCTTTAGGTGTCTTTGGTATTGCCATGGCTACGGCGGTGTTTCCACTCTTTTCCACCCATGCGGTACGTGAGGACTGGAACAATTTTTCAACCACCTTCAACAGGGCATTAAAATTTATGCTCTTAATCGGTATTCCCGCATCCCTGGCCATAATCATGCTTCGGGAACCCATTATCGACCTCATTTACCGCAGGAGGCAGTTTGACGCAGAATCTGCATACAGGACATCGCGTGTTATTCTCTTTTACGCCATTGGGATTTGGGCATACTGCGGCCTCCATGTGCTGATTCGTGCGTTTTATTCAGTCAAAGACACAATCACTCCGGTAAGAATCGGTGCAATATGCGTGGGCCTGGATTTTGTCTTGAATCTTTCCCTCATCTGGATATTGCGGGAAGGCGGCTTGGCGCTTTCGACGGCCATCAGCGCCATTGTCCAGATTATTATCTTAACCGTCATCTTACAAAAAAGACTCCGCATCAAGATAGGAAGAGAGGTTGTCGTCTCGACCCTGAAAACCGTGACAGCCTCGGTAGCAATGGTACTGGTGTGCTGGTTTGTCTTAAAAATGTTTCCTGCCTCGGATGGAAGCGGCAGTCTTTATTTTAAAGCACTTCGTTTATTCGCCCCGATGACCGCCGCATTTGCAGCATTCGCCGGCACATCTATCTTACTCAAATCAGAAGAATTTGGCAACCTCGTCAGACTCTCCTTAAGAAAATCATAGTTTTAAAGTATGGGCAAATGAGAAATTTAAACAAAGGGCGAGGGAACTTTCCGTCCCTTGCCTGTCCTGAGCGAAGTCGAAGGAATGGGATGGATAAAGGGAGGGGGATATAATATTACCCCCTAAAAACTTCATTTTCTCTGGTGGTTAAAAAATATCCTTCGATTTAATATTATATCTTTTCAGCATGCGCTGGAGATACTGACGCTCTATTTCGCTCTCTTTGGCAGCATTTGTCACATTACCACTGTTTTTATTCAACACATTCGTTATGTATTTTACATTGAATGCGTCAAGCGCCTTCCTGCGCGCATCTTTATAGGGCTGGGAAAGCAGTTCATCTCCAATATCCCCGGATAATCCCTCTTTTTTTACCAACGGCAGAATAACGTTCAATGATATTATGTCTTCAGTGGTAAGGGTAATTGCCCTTTCTATGACATTTTCAAGTTCACGGACATTGCCAGGCCAGTTGTAGTTGTAAAATTCCTTTTCTACTTCCGGCGAAATTCCTTTTCCTGTACCCCCTGCAACAAGTCCTGGTTTGTTGCGGCAATGATACGCACGTCTACCTTCTTGGTAACGGTGTCGCCCAGTGAAATAAACTCTCCTTCCTGTAAAACCCTTAGAATCTTTGCCTGCACTGATTTTGGGATATCGCCAATCTCATCCATAAACAGGGTGCCGCCATCCGCCTCTTCAAAAAGGCCTCTTTTGTCTTTGATAGCGCCGGTAAATGCGCCCTTCACGTGCCCGAATAATTCGCTTTCCAGGAGGTTTTCGGATAACGTAGCGCAATTGATTACAACAAACTTCCGGTCTTTCCGATTCCCCGTAAAATGGATCGCCCTGGCCACAAGCTCTTTTCCCGTCCCACTCTCGCCCGTAATCAGCACGGTAGCAGTGCTGAAGGCAACCCTTGAAACCATGTCCAGCACCTTCTGAATTTCCCTGGAACTACCCACAATCTTTTTTAATCCATAGACCTTCTCCAGTTCAGAGTGCAGGTACTTGTTTTCTTCGATAATTTTTTGCTGCGCAACGAGGCGGTCGATATTGAGGATGATCTCGTCTAGGTTGAATGGTTTCGTAATATAATTAAATGCCCCCCGCCGCATCGCCTCTACGGCCGTTTCTATGCCGCCATAGGCAGTCATTATCAGGACAGAAGAGTTATACATCCCCTTGACCCTTTGCAGTAATTCCAAACCGTCAATGCCGCCGGGCAACTTCATATCTACGATGACAATGGGATATTCCTGCTTTTTGAGTTCTTCCAAAGCCTCCTCGCCGGACGCCGCGGTTTTGACAATAAAACCACGCTCCGTCAGGGCGTTGTTGAGCACCTTTCTGTATCCAATTTCATCATCTACGACTAAAATTTTTGTGCCGTCTGTCTTCATATTGGTAAAAATCCCCACGAAACACCCAAAAGGACGCAAAAATGTGAATACTGTTTCGAAACGTTAAATTACAATTTCACCACGCGCATCCCTTGTTCTTTTTTTACCTCCAGAGGCAATAATATCCTGAATGTAGTGCCCTTGCCGATCTCACTTTCCACCTCGATGCTGCCGTCGTGCATCTTCACAATTCCATAACTAATGCTTAAGCCCAAACCCGTGCCTTTCCCGTCTTTCCGTGTGGTAAAAAACGGATCGAATATTTTCGCCAGATCATTCTTGCTAATGCCCACACCTGTATCGGTAATAAATATTTCCACGCATCCTTTATCCGTGTGGAAACGCGACCCTACTGTCAACTCACCCTTTCGATACACTCCAACATGTTCGCCGTTCCCCAATACATCTTTCATAGCGAATACGGCATTATTGGCAATGTTGATGATAACCTGTTCCATTTGACGCGCATCCATCATAACATCTGGAATATCCGGGTCGAGGACACGAACCACCTCTATCTTCTCTTTCCTGTATTGTTTCTCCACAATACTGAGCACATTGTCTATCAAATTATTCACGCTGGACATGCGCATTTCAGGTTTTTTTTGTCTTGAGAAATCGAGCAACCCGCTAATCAAATCTTTGCATCGTATAGACTCTTTCACTGAACCTTCCAGATATTCGTATAAAAAAGAACGGGTCTTGCTAATGACATTCGATATTTGCGCCAATTCCTTGCAATACTTGTCCAGATCATTAGCCACATGCAAAAGCTCCTTTTTCAGCGCATCTTTTTCCAATTTGCCAGTTGTTTCACAATCCAGGGATGAAATAACTTCGTTCAATAGCTTCGTGTTTTCAGAAATAGGGATGGACGTTATGAGTTTTAAGGAGTTCGTAACCCTCTCAAAAAGCTTCATGCTTTCAGTGCTATACAAATAAATCACCCCGATCGGGTTATTGATCTCATGGGCAATGCCCGCCACCAGTTGACCGATAGACGCCAGCCTGTCAGCCTGTACAAGCTTCTGTTCCAGCTTCCTTAGTTCTGTAACATCGTTGGCAGTTCCCAGAACACTCAGCAATTGTCCCTCTTTGTTTTTCACGAGAGACGTGATCAGTAACACATTTCGGATATTCTTTTGTTTGTCCAACACCTCGACCTCAAATATTCTTCTAAAACCATTGTAAATAATCTGATCGACATTTTCCTGCCGCTTATCAAACAAGATCGAAATGAGAGGCTGTCCGATCAATTCCCTTTCATCATAGCCCCACTCTTTAATTTTTGGGTTGATAAACGTAAAGTTCCCTTGAACATCCAATGTAAATATCAATTCGTTCGCATATTTTAAGATACTCTCCAGATATTCTTTTCTCTCTTCAAGGTCGGCCTTTAATTTCAGGAGTTTTTCGCGGGCGTCTTTGATATCATTTGTCATATAGTTAAACGAATCCGTCAGTTCACCTAATTCGTCTTTCAAACGGCTTTCGACACGGATATTTAAATCACCTGCCGCGACTCTCTTCATTCCCTTAACAAGAAGAATGATGGGGTTAATAATCCCTCTCGAAACAAATAATGAAACAAATACAACACCAACGATACATATTCCCACCACCGTAATTGCACGATATTTGAACCTGGAAATTGGAGAATACGCCTCCGATTCATCCGTTTCCACCAGTAAAACCCACCCCATCTTCTTTAAATATCGTGTGGCGCCAATAACTTTCCTTCCCATATAATTTTTATACACACCCACAACCTCTTTCCCGGAGTTAAGAGCGGTGGTTACAGGTTCGGTATTAACTAACTGGCTTAAAATAGCGTTCTCTTCAAACCTTGACCCCGTAATCATAAGATGATTTTCATTTACGATATACGCTTCGCTCGTCTTGCCCCTTCGCAGAAACGTGCCCACATCTTCTTCTGCACCAATCTTTTTCCCGGTAGTAATCTCATTTAGTTTATTCGCATTATACCGGATCACCAGTACACCTAAAAACTTTCCACCGCGTTTTCTTAACACAGGTGCAGCAAAGGCTATTGAATACTCTCCTGTATTTTCATCTACATACACATCCTTGACGTAAGGACCTCCTTTGCCATAGGCGAAATAATCTGCGCCAAATTCTATCCTGCCGATATTCTTTTCATTGCTTCAGGAGTTCGTTTTTGATGGTCTCGCGTGCATACTGATACGTAAGGATGGCAACCACCATGATAGGTAGAATAGAGAGGGACAAAAACCAGCACAACAGTTTTCTCCCAATACCGCTAAAAAGATTAACGCCTTTTATCATAAAATTATGCTTGAGTATTCAATTAAATATGTTATGGTTATGGCAATATTCGCACGCCATGAGGTTTTTCTTTTGTTTATTTTTCATAGACAATTCATAGCTCAGCATTGCCGCAGCCGAAAATATAAAATAAGTGTCGAGTGACCAGTTACATTATACCCGTCACTCGTCACGTGTCACTTGTCACTATCTCTAAAACTTTCCAAAGTATGTCCTCATGGAACTTGCCCTCGTGAAAACGGGGATGGGGATAAAAGCTTTCACATGGAAAACCCTCATGGGCTAAAGGCTCACAAAAGAGAGTATACATCATGGGATTCATTTTTCAAAGGTTTCTCTGTTATTTTTCAGGATTAAATATCAATTTTTTGGGATGTACGGTATTTACTTAATAAGGAAATCATACCTATGGATTTTTCATTTACCGAAGAACAAGAACTTTTCAGAAAGTCTGTGAGGGAGTTCTGCGAAAAAAAGATTGCGCCGAAAGCTAATGAAATTGATGAGAAAGGAGAGATACCCCGAGAAGTTCTGGATGACATGGCAGCTTTTGGACTCCTCGGCATAACTATTTCGCAGGAATATGGAGGGTCAGGAGCAGACTTCATTACGGCTGCAATAGCGACTGAAGAAATAGCCCGTGCCGATATCAGCATGGCTATCGCTGTTTATTATCTGGTAGAAGCCGGATGGGGATTCTTGATAAACAGATACGGGAGCAAAAAAGCACAAGAAGAACTCCTGCCAGACGTTACAAAAGGGAAGACCTTTCTGGGAATAGCTTCAACTGAGGCGGCTGGAGGTTCGGATGTGGCCGCTCTATCTACGACGATGACAAAAGAGGGAGAAAGGTTGGTGGTAAACGGCTCAAAAACCTTTATAAGCGGTGTCAGAGAAGCCGCAAAATACGGAGGAGGTTATGTAACAGTTGTAAAGACAAGCCCGGAACTTGCACACAAAGGTCTCTCACTTTGTTATCTTCCGGTAAAAGATGTTCCGGGAATAACTACCAACGTCTTTAAACAGATGGGGAGAGACGGAATATCTACCGGCGCCATAATCATAAAAAATGTGGCGATACCGGCACATTATCTTATAGGTGATTGGAATAATGGCTTTTACTATGCTATGGAGGGTTTTAACTGCGCACGGCCGCTGGTAGCTGCAGCGTGTATTGGCGCTGCCGGGAAAGCCTTAGAGTCTGGAATTGAGTATATAAAAGAGAGACGTGCTTTCGGTTCTCCTCTGGCAAAATTTGAGGGAATGCAGTTTCAAGTGGCAGATGCTTACGCGAAACTTGAATCCGCCAGACTGCTTGTCTATAAGGCTGCCTGGATGCTTGACCAGATGTACACGAAAAACAGGTTCAGTCACAAAGAAATAAATAAAGCCGTTGCTGTAGCCAAACTTGTTGCGCCGACAGTAGCCTTCGATATCATCAAGGATGTATTGATATGGCATGGCGCTTACGGTTATACAAAAGAGGCGGGATTGGAAAAGGGGTTACGGGGTGTGGCCTCATATATAATGGGGGCAGAAGGCGCACAAAATATCATGAAACTAATCATTAGCAGGGAACTTTTAGGGAAAGAATTTGCTCCTTATTAAAAGCAAATGACAAAAATTGGAAACGAGGTTTGGAGCATTTAAATTTGTAATTTTGAAATTGTTTCGGATTTCGGATTTCGTGCTTCACACTTTGAAACATATTCCCTTACCATAAGAAACCGATAGCGGAAAACTGATTATGGATATTATTGTGTGCATAAAGCAGATATTTGATCTGGGTCAGATAATGGTTGATACAGCCACCAAACACCCCATTACAGAAGGAGTCGCTAGAAAGATCAGTGACTTCGATAAAAATGCGCTTGAAGAGGCGCTCAGGATTAAAGAGAAACACGGAGGAACCGTTTTAGCTTTAATCGGGGGTGCAAAAGAGGCAGCGAAGGAAGCCCTGTCTATGGGCGCCGATGAGGCCGTTATTTACAGTGCAGATAGTGATTCTCTGGGAACTGCAACTATCCTGGCTGAGATTATTCACAAGATAAAGTATGACCTTATTCTGTGCGGAGAAGCATCCATTGATGAATTTTCCTTTCAGATAGGACCAAGGCTGGCAGAGACACTTGGAATCCCCGTGTTAACCTACGTAAGGGAAATGGAGCTAAAAGATAATGAAGTTGTTGTTGAAAGAAATCTCGAAAACAGATACGAAGTGGCTAAAGCACGACTGCCTGCATTAGTAACTGTTGCCAAAGAAATCAATGAGCCAAGGATTCCCACATTATTACAAATTCTGGACGCTTCAAAGAAAACGATAACCGAAGTAAGTCCTGCAAAACCAGCGGCTGGGGTTGAAACCTTGAGCATTCTAGCTATTGAAATGAAACGAAAAGAGGTAATCCTGAAGGATACCGAAAACCTTGCCAGGGTTATCATATCTGAAAAATCATAATTACTTAATGTTAAATTAAGGGATAGAGATTTTTCTATACTGAGATAAAGCCCGAAGGGCTGACAGATTATAGCCCAGGGCGAGCAACCCTGGGTATACAATTCGATATTATTTTCAGCCCTGAAAGGGCGGCACATTTTGCCTTAATTCAATAACATTTTTTTTTACGAAACAGGGATAATGATTTTTACATTTTCAGAAGACTACGAAACGGCCATTGAAATCCTTGCAAAAGGAAGGGAAATTGCGGATTCTTTGCGATTAGAACTCGCCGCGATTTCAATAATCAAACACGATGATATAGCGAACACCTATATTTTTTGCGGAGCTGACAAAGTTTATTCTATCGATTCGGAATTGCATGCAGATATCGTCGTGGATTGCCTGTTTTCACTTATAAACCAGCACAAACCAGAAATCCTCCTGATAGGAGGAACCAGGCTGGGTAAGGAAATCGCCCCGAGGATTGCCCAAAAATTTGGAGCAGGCTGCGTTACGGACTGCGTAGATTTTTCTTTAGAACATGAAAAGCTTATGGTAAAGCGCTTTGTCCTGGGGGGCAGATTTATCGCTGCCCAGAGGTTTTTACGTAACCCCCAAATAATTACCGTGCCGCCGAGAAGATTTGGAAAAAAGTTAGATACGGCGAGAACGGGTGAAATAATTAAAACCTCCGCGAAGCTGGCAGAACCAAGAGTGCAGGTGCTGGAAATAAAAGACAAAAGTTCGCAAATGCTGAGAATAGAAGAAGCTGATATCATCGTTTCTGCTGGCAGAGGAGTTAAGAAAAAAGAAGACCTCGTGCTTATTGAATCACTTGCAAAAGCGCTTGGCGGCGTTGTGGGCTGTTCAAGGTCAGTTGCTGCAGACCTGAAATGGCTGCCTGATGAACACTGGGTGGGACTATCAGGACATAAGGTCAAGCCCAAACTTTACATAGCCATTGGCATTTCAGGCCAGGTGCAGCATATTGCAGGCATAAGGGATGCCAAGACCATTATTGCAATAAACAGCGACCCAAACGCACCCATCTTTAAGGCATGTGATTATGGGATTGTAGGGGATTTATATGAGATCGTACCAAAGTTAATAGAAATCTTGCAATAGTTCACCGCAGGCGCAAATGAGGTGAAGAAAAACAAAATGAAAAATCCTCAAAATTTTGTATACTAAAGTTGATAACAAAAGTAAGTGGTCACTCCTGCAAAAGAAGGAATCTAGTTTTTAAAACGATTATTACAGAATAAAACGGAGGTGGAGATGAAGAAAGATATTACTTTTAACGATGTCCTCGAAATAGTTGATTCATTACCCGATAATCAAAGGGAAACACTGATTGAAATTGTCAAGCACCGATTAATAGAAGAGCGAAGAGACAAACTTGCTCAGAGTATAAAGGAAGCAAAGGAGGAATATGCAAAGGGTGAAGTCAGGAAAGGGTCTATAGACAATCTTATGCGTGAGATTTCAAAATGGAAACAGATGGGTTGTTGAGAGGATAGACCAATAAGGAAGAGTTAAGCCTGTCCTGAGTTTTCGAAGGGCAAGGCGAACCCATCTTTATTTTTTGATTGGGAATAAATTTTTAATGAATCTGCTCCGCTTAACCTGTCTTCCCGTTTCAGGGTTGTATTCGATTATGAGATAGGTAATCAATTTAGCATAACGTATTCAGCAGTGAGCCGCAGGACAAATGTTACAAAAAACAAGAATGGAAGAGAATTTAAAACTTCAAAAACATTCGATATGCTAACTCACAAATTAAGATACGATACGGATTCCTTACATTGATTCTATTTTGGGGTCACATGGCAGAAGAAATTGAGATGTAAAATATATATGAGAATTGTTACGAAAGATTTCGTGATGGTAATTGCATGAATCGATTATTTGTGAAAAGATATGGTAATAAAAAGCGCAATTTATTCATATTGATAATGAATATCTATAACAATGAGAAACCATATTATGAGATAATGCCTTTAAGAGACTCAAATATTAAAAGAGCCATAATATTTTGTGGTAAAATTTCAAAAAAAATTAATTGTCCACAAAATATGCTAGGGTCAACTAGCCTGTATTTAGAAACATATGAAGTAATAAACGAAAATAATTACTTTACGAATGTGCAAAGATTGTTAAATTTAATATGGCTTTCTACAGACCTTCCAATAGATTATCAAACAGAAGAAATGGAAGGATATGATGATTTTGAAAAAATATACAATGATTACAAATGCGAAATGTTTTGCGATCCAAATATTATTCAAGGATATCCTATTACTCGAAATCCAATTTTTAGAGTAACTAACTATTGCTATTTGATTAATAAACTTAGTGATAAGGACTTCGAAAAATTTGACAATGCTCTTAATACTTATATTTGGGCACAAGAGATCACAAGACTTCCAAACTATCATTTAAAATATACTCTGTATATGACACTGTACCTATCTTCCATAAATCAGTTGGCTGATGATCCACAACCAATTTGCGGTTCATTGGGAGACTCGGTACCATATTTATAATTTGCGAAAAATGCTGTAAAAAGACAGGTTTAACACATGTAACTAGCCATAACGAAGAAATAGAAAAGCTTATTAAAGACTTAACAACAGGGAATAATGACAAAATTATTAAGAAAATTAAAAAAAGCTACCATAAATTACGTTCAAAATATTTACATACTGGGTTGTTAAGTGGCGGCGAAAAAGAAGGTGGGTTCCTCTTTAGCAAATTTTCTGAGTTTGGTATACTATCTGAAGAACAGAAAGTATTAGTAGAAGATATGATTAATATAAAGTGGTTAAATAGAAAGCTATTAGAATTGTTTCTACAGAAAAAACAACTTACTTAATCTGCTATACTCATTCAAGCAAATACATTTACTTAGCACATGTGCGACTGACACATATAAAAAGGAGAAAATAAGAGGAGAAGCAATTTCCTATCACCCATATTTATAATACACCCCATATCCCCCTCTTGGATAGCTGAAATCCACTGCGCCTTTGGGACAGGCGAATTTGCAGCTTCCGCATTCAAGGCATCCCTCATAATTATGCACGATTTCTCCTTTTTCAAGGGTAAACCTCTTTGATGGACAGAATCTGAGGCATGGTTTATCCACACACTGCCTGCAGATGCTGGTCTCTACTTTTATATGCTTTTCCTTGTCAACCTCAAAGCTTATAAGCCCAAGTTGATCTTCAATACTGATATTCATAGTAGTATAAAGAATTACCACGGATACACACAGACAATACCTATTAAAAACCGCGTTTATCTGAGTTAATCTGTGGCTAATTAAATTTTTGATGGAAATGCTATGCTTAATCCATTCTATCGGCTATATTTCATCCACTCCTTTAATTGGTAGTTGTCGAATACGTATGCGGGTTTGTTCGAAAACAACGACACTTCCTTGCTCTAATGCTTTTTGAATGGAATGAAGATTCGAGAGTAAAAGTTTTAATTGTTTGTCAGGATGACGTTCTGTACTTCGGCGAAATAATATTATTGATGGTTTGTGACTTTCCCATAACGCCAGTAATGTTCCAAAGTCAGTATCTGCTGAAATGAGTACGCGATTTTCTTCGGCAGCCCTACGAAGGATAGTAACGTCATCGGCAGATTGTAATCCATATTCACGGACATGTATAGTATCATGTCCAGCATTGCGGAGCCCGTCGGCAAGCAATGGTGAAAGGGCGTTATCCACCAGAAAATTCATTTTGTTGTTACCAAAGGAATTTCCCGCTCTCTCACTGCTTCAGAGGCGTACCGCAAAGATTCCTTGATATCCTCATGTTCCAGGTCGGGAAAGGCTTTTAATATTTCTTTTTCCGGCATACCGTCAGCAACCATACCAACAATTGTTGCAACAGGTATACGAAGCCCTCGAATACAAGGAACACCACCCATCTTGTTTGGACTAACAGTTATGCGAGTAAACTTCATTTATTTACCTCCACTACAAATTATAACAAAATATCTTACCGATTCTCCATCTCAGACACAAGTTCAGTAAATATACATTTTTTCTCTATTTTTATCCATATTTATAATACACCCCATATCCCCCTCTTGGATAGCTAAAATCCACCGCGCCTTTGGGACAGGCGAACTTGCAGCTACCGCACTCAAGGCATCCCTCATAATTGTGTATGATTTCTCCTTTTTCAAGAGTAAACCTCTTTGATGGACAGAATTTGAGGCAGGGTTTATCTACACACTGCCTGCATATGCTGATCTCCACTTTTATATGCTTTTCCTTATCAACCTCAAAGCTTATAAGCCCAAGTTGATCTTCAATACTAATATTCATGATACAACACAATCATAAACAAAATAACAGGAAATAAATTAAGATTTTAGATTTACGATTTCAGATTTACAATTTTTCAATCATTCGATTGAGCGCTCACGACGAAGTCTAAAATCGCAATTCGTAAATCGTAAATTTTGTAAAATTATGTGTTGCAATACTATAAAGCCCTTAAACCTTTTATTAAATCCCAAACCATCTGAACCCGTTTGCCCTTCGTCTCTTCTAATAGCTCATCAAATAACCTTTTCTTTGGCCCTTTTACCAGAGCTAATCTGTGGAAAAGCCTGCACACAAGCTCAGGGTAAAGCGAGTAAAGTCTTGTATTCTGTAGGAATCCAGGTGATCTTCTAAAGGTATGCATATCCTTAAGCACAAAATCCTGTTTCAATAAATATTCATAGTGAGAAAGGCTTTTCTTTGAAAAATCATTTTTTCCCATTGCAATTTTTACGGCTTCCGCAGCGGCCATTCCGGAGGCAATGGCCATATCCATGCCTCTTAGGGTAATACCGCTATTTACCAACAAACCCGCGGCGTCTCCCACGACAAGCAGTCCATCGGTATAAAGCCCTGTACGCGAGGACTCGGGGATTACGTGGACTGAGTATTCCACTAATTTGCCGCCCGCGATCAGTTTTGCTATTGCAGGATTCGAGTTGAACTCCCTCATGAGCTCGTAGGCTTCGACTTTACTTTCAATGAGCTGATTTATATAGACTACGATACCGAGAGAAAGGCTTGTCCTGTTAGTATAGACAAATGCCCCTCCAGGAATTTGCCTCGTGCACTGTCCTATAAAAAGCTGGGCTGTGCCCTCTCCGCTGACAAGATTGAATCTCTCCTCAATCGTTTTTTCTGGCAGTTCTATGATTTCCTTCATGCCGATGGCGAATCCTTTTGCCAGGAATTTCTTAAGGCCTGCCTTTTCTGCCATAAGGGAGACGGCGCCGTCTGCCGCAATTACGATGTTTGCTTCAAGCTTATCCGTGCCTGCAACTATGCCTGTAATCTTTTTATCTTTCCATAAAAGATCGTCAACCCTGATATTGGATATCAAAGTAGCGCCTGCTTCAACTGCTTTACTCGCAAACCACTGGTCAAACCTTGCCCTGAGTATCGTGAAGCTGTTCGGTGGTTCGAGGAGTTCCTTATCCTGGAAGTCAAGGGTAACAGAAGATTTGTCGGATAGCAAAGTCAGTTTTTCATGAGTAACACATCGCTCAACGGGTGCTTCTTTCCAAAAGTCAGGGACGAGTCTGTTCAGGGCATACGCATACAGCCTTCCACCCATCACGTTTTTCGCCCCCGGATACTTGCCCCTTTCAACCATCAGGACGTTGAACCCCGTCTTTGCAAGCGAATAGGCTGCCGCGCAGCCAGCGGGTCCTGCGCCAACGATGATAACATCAAACTTTTCAGACATTTTTATTGAATTCTTTAACCACAGATGGACACAGCGCGGCAAAGTCACAACCAAAAATAGAACACAGATTACAAAATTACATGCTCTTAAACTTGGGCCTTCTTTTTTCCAGAAAGGCATTTATCCCTTCCAGACGGTCTTGTGTAGTAAAGCACTGGGCAAAGAACGCTATTTCTTTCTCAAGCCCTTCTTTTATCTCCTGATTTTCATTAATCAAGGCTTTAACCATCTTAACGGCAATAGGGCCTTTTTGCGCTATAGTTATCGCCATTTCTTCTGCCTTTGTCATCAGTTCTTCATCTTTCACCACCCTGTTGACAAGCCCGATGGATGCTGCCTCTTTTGCATTGATAATATCACCTGTAAAAATCATTTCCTTTGCCTTTCCTACGCCAACAAGTCTGCCGAGCCTTTGCGTTCCTCCGAAGCCGGGGATAAGACCGAGATTCACTTCAGGCTGGCCAAACTTGGCGCTTTCGCCTGCTATTCTAATATCACAGGCAAGGGCTAATTCGCATCCACCGCCGAGGGCAAAGCCAGATATAGCGGCAATTACCGGTTTCCCTATGCACTCCAATTGATCAAATACTTTATGTCCCCACCTGCAAAAGGCTTCTATTTCCTCTGGTTTTATTGCAATCATTTCCTTTATATCAGCGCCAGCGCAGAAGTCTTTATTTCCAGTTATAATGATACTCCTTGTTTGTGAGTCATTTTCAAACTCAGCAAGAGCATCTCCCAGTTCTTGAATCATCTTCCTGTTCAGGGCGTTTCTTGCCTCCGGCCTGTTTAAGGTAATGATCCCGATTTCTTTTTTCTTTTCAACCTTTATATGCTCATTTCCTGTAGTCATAAAATCCCTCTCCGCTTTTTCTCCCCAACTTACCGCCTGCTACCATTTTTCGCAGCAGTGGACATGGCCTGTATTTCTCACCTAACTCGGTATGGAGAATCTCAAGTATTGCAAGACATGTATCCAAACCTATAAAATCCGCAAGTTCGAGTGGTCCCATGGGGTGGTTTGCCCCGAGCTTCATAATGGTATCAATACTTTCTCTGGAAGCGACTCCTTCCTGCAAGCAGTGGACTGCGTCATTTATCATAGGCATAAGTATGCGGTTTGAGACAAAGCCTGGAAAATCGTTCACAACAACGGGTATCTTTCCCATTATTTCAGCGACGGCAGTTATTATGTTCACTGTTTCATCGGACGTATGCATACCTTTGACTACTTCTACAAGTTTCATTGCATAAGCAGGGTTCATGAAGTGCATGCCTGCGAACCGCTCAGGTCTTTTGGTAACTTTTGCAAGCCTTGTTATGGAGATGGAAGAGGTATTTGAGGTGAAAATAGTTTCATCATTGCATATTATATCCAATTCTTTAAAAATCTGTTTTTTTATGTCCTCTTTTTCAATCACTGCCTCGATTATCAGGCCAGAATCTTTGCAGTCTTTCAGGCTTGTAGTGGTTTTTATATTTGAGAGAATCCTATCTTTCTCAAGAATTTCAAGCTTTCCTTCACCCACACGTTTCAGCAATCGTTCTTTTATTTTTGCAAATCCTGCCCTTACGTATTCTTCCTTCATATCTTCCAGAACCACCTCATAGCCGCTTTGAGCCGCCACCTGGGCTATGCCGCCTCCCATAGTTCCTGCGCCTATTACACATATCTTTTGTATATTCATGTTTTTCCTAAAAATGTTTATGGTTTATTGATTTAATGAATACTAAATTAGACACAGACAACCCCCTTTAATCCCCCTTAACAAAGGGGGACTGAGGGGGTTGTTTATTATTCAAATTTGTTTTAATGATAAATGGGCTATTAAAAGTCTTAAAATTTCAGAAGTTCCCTCGGCAATCGTGAGCAATCTCGCATCTCGCCAGTGTCTGTGCACATCGTATTCATCTGTATACCCATACCCTCCATAAATCTGTATGGCATTATCGCATATTCTCAAAGCCATTTCTGTGGCAAAAAGCTTGGCCTGAGAAACTTCAGAGGTAAAGTCTTTCCCTTTGTCTCTTAAATGGGCTGAATAATAGGTAAGAAGCCTCGCGGCATTTATCTCAGTTACCATATCGGCTAATTTTTCCTGAATAAGCTGAAAATTTGAAATGCTTTGTCCAAAGGCCGTTCTTTCCTTGCTGTATAAAAGGGATTTTTCATACGCTGCCTGTGCTATCCCTATTGCTATCGCTGCAATTGTCGCCCTTCCGGCATTGAGAATCTGTTTTGCATAATCAAGCCCCTCCCCATCTTCGCCAAGAAGATTTTGTCTCGCCACCTTGCAGTTCTCAAGGCGTATCTCTGATAATCTATGGCCTCTGAATCCAAGTTTTTGAATGACCCTGGTCACAGTAAACCCCGGCATCCCACATGGTATAAGAAAAGAAGAAATGCCTTTATCTGTTCTGGCGAACACTAAAATAATATCAGCCTCTCCCGGAATTGTTATGAGCGTTTTGGTTCCATTTAAGACATAAATATTATTTGAGAGTTCGGCCTTTGTCTGGATTGATTTTGCATCCGAGCCGCAGCAAGGCTCTGTGAGCGCAAAGGATGCCAAGCTTCTGCCCTCGACCGGCCCTTTTTCTTTGAGTAACTCATTTTTCTGCCGATCATTTCCAAATAGCCTTATACCTTCACAGATCATTCCCTGGATAGATACCTGCAATGCAGTATTTGCACAGGCTTTTGCCAGCATTTCTATAGCTGCAATATATACAGGATAAGGAAGCTCTAACCCATTGTAATCTTTAGGAAAAGGAATAGCCATAATTCCCTGATTCACTATTTTTTCTAAATTCTGTCTTGGAAACATCTCCTCCTGATCCACTCGTTTTGCAGTGGGCAGGATTTCTTTTTCAGCAAAATTTCCAATCGACTCTAAAATCAGATTGTATTCAACTGCATCAGGAAAGAGCATTTCTATGATATCTTTTTGCATTTTTGTATAATACATTTATCTTACCATTCGACAATCATTGCCACTGTATTCCAGGACACGGAGCACCGTGCCCCTACAATTATTCCCATCTTTCGATTATCATTGCCACTGCATTCCCTCCTCCCATACAGAGAGTAGCAAGTCCTCTTTTCAGTCCTCTTTCTTTCAAGGCATGCACCAGTGTTACCAGTATCCTTGCGCCGCTGCACCCTATTGGGTGTCCCAGCGCTATAGCCCCGCCATTTACGTTGAGTTTTTGGGGATCGATCTCCAACTCCCTGGAGACTACTATAGAAGCAGAGGCATAAGGTTCGTTATACTCAATGAGATCCATATCGTTTATCGTAAAGCCTGTCTTCCCTAAAAGTTTTTTGACCGCAGGAATTGGGGCTTCCATAATATCTTCAGGTTTCGTTCCTCCGGTTGCATAATCTATTATTCTGGCTAGGGGTTTTATCCCAAGTTCTCCGGCTTTCCGCGCCGAAGTTACTACCAGCGCCGCAGCGCCGTCGCTGAGCTGGGAACTGTTCCCTGCGGTAAGAATTCCGCCTTTTTGGAAAACCGGCGGGAGTTTTGCCAGTTTTTCTAGGGATGTATCTTCTCTTATACCTTCGTCCTTCTCAACAGAAATGCCTTGTACTTCGACAGGGATTATTTCTTCTTTAAATTTCCCGCTTTTTGCTGCATACAAAGCCTTTTGATGGCTCATCAGACCGAACTCGTCTGCCTCCCCTCTGGTTATGCCGAATTTCTGCGCTACCCTTTCTCCCGTAATCCCCATGTGGTAGCAGTTATAGACATCCCATAAACCGTCATATACCATTGCATCGGTAATTGAGGTATCTCCAAACTTCACGCCCCACCGCAGTCCTCTGATCAAGTGAGGTGCAGCGCTCATATTTTCCATTCCGCCTGCAACAATTATATCTGCATCACCCGCCTTTATAGCCTGAGCTGCGAGCATAACAGCCTTGAGGCCGGAGCCACATACCTTATTCACGGTAAACGAACCTATTTCAACAGGAAGTCCGGCATAGATCGCAGCCTGTCTGGCAGGGTTTTGGCCAAGACCCGCGGAGATCGCATTCCCCATGATGACCTCTTCTACGTGCTGAGTCTGAATACCCGCCCTCTTCACAGCTTCCTTTATCACTATGGCTCCTAGCTGTTGAGCAGGCGCTTCCTTGAATACGTGTCCAAACTTACCCACAGCCGTCCTTACACCGCTCATGAGAACAACTTCTTCTTCAAGCATACGTTATCACCTCTCATCTTTTATTCTGCATATCTTCTATCTCTCCCTTAATTTCTTCTGCGTCGGGGGCATTAGGGTTGAGTTTTAAGTAAGTCAGGTAATCCTTCAGTGCATTTTCATTCCTTCCCAGCTTTTTAAAGGTATTCCCGCGATGAAGGTAAGCAAGAGGATTGTAAGGGAAGAGTTCGATGGATGTGTTAAAGTCCTCAAGGGCTTCGTCAGTCCTTTCCAACAGGTTTTTGATTTGACCCCGTTCGTAATATACACCGGCAAGACGAGGACTCAACTCTATCATCTTGTTGTAATCCGCTAAACACTTTTGCATATCGCCTTTTCCGCGGTACGCTTTGGCGCGGATATAATAAGCAAAAGCATTGTTTGGTGAAAATTCTATGAAGGTCGTTGCGTCTTTTATTGCGTCGTCAAAACGTTGTGCATCGGCATGAAGAATACCCCTTTTCATATAGATTTCCGTATTAACAGGGTCGAGTTCCAGGGCCCTGTTGAAGTCTTCCAAGGCTTTTTCAGGTTCACCTGATTCGGCATACGTTAAACCCCGACTGGCGTAAGCAGCTGCAAATTTGGGGTCTAACGAAATGGCCTTACTTAAGTCTTCGATAGTCAAGTCTGTCCTTCCGACCATTTTAAAGGCAATACCACGGTTATAATAGGACAGTATTGAACCAGGATCTAACGACAATGCCTTACTGTAATCCATAATGGCCTTATCGATAACCTCTATTGTAGCGTAAAGAGAACCACGATTGTAGTAAGCAGGCGCATAGTCGGGATTCAGCCCGATGGCCTTGTTATAATCACTTATTGCCCGTTCAGTATCCTTCATCTTCTCATAAATAACGCCGCGGTTGCAATAGGCTACGGCGTCGTTCCCATGCAACTCAATAGCGTAGTTTACGTCTTTTAATGCGGCATCCATGTTGCCTTTTTCTTTTTGTATTATTGAACGGTTCAGATAAATATCGGCAACAACTTCGCTAACGGTAAGATTTTTGAGGTAATACCCGTTTTTGACGCTTGCCTGTGAAATACGCTTCCCGTGCATATTAATATAATAACTATCAGGGGTAAACATACCCTCGTAACCCGTTTCGATATTTCTCCGAAAGTCTCCGTCATCGTAACGCACGAATATGTGTTCCGGCACGCTTACCCCGTATAGAGGCAAATGCAAGCCTTCTGCTACACAGAGATAGAGAATAGATAAACCCACGCAGTTGCCGACTTTCGAATCCAAAACCTTATTTAAGGATATATATTCAAGATTGCCCGTTTGAACGTACTTAAACTGGAGTTCGTTAAAAAGCACCCTGTTCATGGTCTTGATAATCTGCTCAGGCTCTGTTTCGTCACGGAGGGTCGTCTTGATATTTTCAACGATGTTTTCAATCTTTTCGAGATAGTATTCTATATCAATTTCCGGATAGGATTCCTTTGCGATTTTAAGGGCAGTTCTTGCCAGATTTCTATTCTCGTTAATTTCCCAGACCTGGTTTGGCCTTAAACTTTCTGCCAATAGATTGAACGAGGCGGGCATCAGACCAATGAAAAAACATTTGAAACCACAGATGGCACAAATAAAAGAGACGAATAATCTGCGTAATCCGTGAAATCGTTCGACTGAGCGCTCACGACGAAGTCTGTGGTTGATTTCGA
>VGXX01000012.1 GCA_016873155.1 Planctomycetota bacterium
TTCTGGTAAGGAAAAGAATGATACGGTCGGTTTGCTCGGTAAAAGGATCGGCTCAAAGAAAAGTTTTAACTGCTTCGTGTGGTTTTGCTCTGAAGATTTCATTTCGCTTTATTATATCACTCAATTTCACCTTCGCAACCGATTTGCCCGATTTTTTATGGCTAAATGAAGAAATTCGGAATGCCGCATTCTCGGACAACCTGTGAAGGTTTGCCCCCCGATCCTTTCTATGCAGGCCCGACATCTTAAGCTTATTCTATGTTCGCGCCGACAATAGCGGCCATCTGCATCATGTTGATCGTCTGGCCTTCTTTCAGATTTGAAAGGTCAGTAACCTTGCCTGATTTGCTTTTGGATTTTGTGTTTTTAAAGATCGGGAGCAATTTAGCATCAGCCACAATGAACTTGCCTGCGTTCTCAGGCTTTCCATTTTCAGTCTTTGTCTGAAGTTTATTCGCTTTAATATAGTCCCATAGTTTTTTGGTGATCTCTGTCCTGGGAAGTTCTGTTGCTCCCAGAAACTCTGCCAGCTCATTTTTCAACTTTACCGGTTTGTTCAATCCTTTTGCTTCTGCCATTTTTAACTCCTTCATAAGTAGATTTAAATTAAATTATATCCGGGGAGCATATCTTCTGCCGATTTCATTTTACTCTAAATGGTATTTAAGACTCCCATATAAATTAATTATTGCATTTTATTGTTTTTTTATCAAACGCAAATTCACCTGAAATTCGCGCTACAACTGTAACTTTGAATTCCCTTAACGTCAAGACTACCTTGTACTCAGTGCATCAACGATATTCATTTTCGATGCGCGGAATGCGGGGAAAACTCCGCCTAAAAATCCCATAATGATGGAGAAGATCAGCGATTCATAAACGATCCCGCCTGTCAGGGTGAATGAGAATGCAAATTCTGAAAACGTCTGCCAGTTTACGGTAGAGATCGTAAGAAGCTGCATGAAAGAGGCAAAGAAAAGTCCTATGAATCCGCCGACGATGCTCATCAGCATCGATTCTACCAAAAAAGCAAAGAGGATATTCCTGCGCTGAAATCCGAGCGCCCGCAGTGTGCCAATTTCGCTGGTGCGGTTTGCCACTGCGGCATACATGGTGATTGTCGCTCCGATCATTGCGCCGATGGAAAATATTATGGTCAGGGACACACCCAGTATCCTGAGAAACTTGGTCATCATTTCCGATTGGTCGGCATAATACTGTATTTCACGTCTGGCCTCAAGTGTCAGTCGCGGGTCGCTTTCTATTCTTTCCTTAAGCGCCTCGAAATCAGAAGCATCACGCAGTTTGAAGGTAACGGATGAATACACCGGTCTGCGGAATGCCTGCATGAGCTGGTCAACGTCGCCCCATATCTCTGAATTGAATCCCGTGCTTCCTGCGCGAAAGGCGCCTACCACAGTCCAGTCCCTCATTCCAAAGTGGAGTTTTTCTCCCATACCACATCCCCTGAATCGCCGTGTGATATTTTCCCCGGTAATAACCTCGGAAGAACCGGCTTTTGGCATTCGGCCCTCGATGAGTTCTACCTGGGGACGCAAAAGGAGCGATTGTTCATTGATTCCCCTGATGGTGACATTCGAGGGTTTTTCACTCCCTCTTTTCGGTAAGTTTATGATAACCACCATTTCTTTAGCGGCCAGTCTCCGGCCGTTTTGTCCAACCGCTATTTCAGGCTGGGTTTCGACAATTGACGCCTGGTATCTGTCTATCCCGCTTTGCACCTCGGTAGTCGAGGCGCGGCGGATGACTATCACGTTATCGTATGAGCCGGTATCCACAAGGGTTTTACGGAGTCCTTCTGCCAGCATGAGAATGGTAGCAAAGACGAAAACAACGAGCGCCATGCCGGAAGCCGTCAGGATTGTTGTAAGTCGTCGTGTTAAGAGATTACGGAAACTATATGATAAAGGTATCTTCATCTATCCTATTCTCCTCAAACCGTCGGCAATCTGTATTCTTACCGCACGCCAGGTTGGAAAGACCGCCGCTAACAGACCTACGAAAAACGCAGCTGCTATGTCAAGAAAGATAGTTATTACCGATACACTGAATACGGGGAAGAAACTGCCCATGGTTTTACCAAAATACTCTGCAGTCGGAAAGGTAAGGATAATGCCAAATACACAGCCAGTTATGGTGATAATAAGGGATTCACCGAGGATAAGTATGGCAATATGCCAGCCGCCGAACCCAAGGGTCTTCATGATGGCGTATTCCCCTATTCTCTCACGCGCAGTCATGGCCATGGTATTGGCAACGACAGCCATGATGATAATAATTACCAAAAATGAAACAAACTGGATTACCGTGACAATTGCCTGAGTCATGGTAACAAAACTCATCTGGAATGCCTTTTCGGTTTCGGTGAGGGTTTCGGCAAGCGAGTTTTTAAACGTCTTGTCTATCGCTTCTGATATCTCAGCGGCCTGGTCGGGGTCATCTATTCCAATGATGTAGACGCCCGTCTGATCAGCCCGCCTCGGCGTGGTCTTTTTCAGGCGTTCGTTGAGATAGTTCCAGTGAAAGAATAATTGTGTTTCGTCCGCGCTCCTTTCAGCGCCGTAATATATGCCCCGAAGCACGAATTCCCACGTACCGGGGAAGATGGTTCCTTTTAAGATTATGGTATCGCCGACCTTCCACTGGAATCGCTCGGCGACCTTACGTCCGGCTATGGCAGACTTGCGGTCACGGATGAACGCAGTTTTCCGGTCTTCGGGCAATAAGTATTCCGGGTATAGCTCCAGGAACGTTTTTGGCTCGACGGCGAAGTTTGGAATAAAGTTTTTTTCCGATATATAGGTGCCGTTGAACCATATAGCATAGGAAACGCCCTTCACTCCGGGGATTTGCCGGATCTTTTCCTTGTACGAAAGGGGGAGGGAAAAGACGAGGGAAATTGAATTTCTGCTGATGAGACGGGTTGAAGAAGACGCCTCCACACCCGAATACCATGCGTTAACCAGTGTCCTCAGTATCCCAAACGCAAGAATTGCAATAGTAATGCCAAGGATGGTGAGCGCGGTGCGCAGCTTGTGGCGCAGTGCATTTCTAAAGATGAGTTTGAGAATGTGCATTCAAAATGCCTTTTTCAAGCTTTCTGATAATATGCGCCCGTTCCGCTGCATGTGGGTCATGGGTAACCATAATAATCGTCTTGCCAAATTCCCGGTTTAAACGGGCCATAAGTTCCAATATTTCCTCTGCGGAAATCCTGTCGAGATCGCCCGTCGGCTCGTCTGCTACCAGCAGGGTTGGATCGGTGACAATCGCACGGGCTATGGCAACGCGCTGCTGCTGACCGCCTGACAATTGTGAGGGATAATGATCCATCCGGTCGGCCAGGCCGACCATCTGGAGCGCCATCTCCACATGATCTCGCCTTTCCTTTCTTGAAAGCCAGGTTAAGAGAAGGGGGAGTTCAACATTTTCGAATGCAGTGAGCACGGGGATCAGGTTGTAAAATTGGAAGATGAATCCCACATTCGTAGCCCGCCAGCGGGCAAGTTCGGTTTCCGTCATCGAGGTAATGTCTAACCCGCCAACCATTATAGTACCAGTATCCGTCTTATCTATGCCTGCGATGAGATTTAATAAGGTGCTTTTGCCCGACCCTGAAGGTCCCATTAATGCAAGGAACTCGCCTTCCGGTATATCAAAATTGATATGCTCCAGAACCGGTATGACCTGAATCCCGCGTCTATAAGATTTCGTAAGATTTCTGATTGTCACGATTGGTTGATTACTGTTTTCCATAGTTTCTATTTTGCTTTAACCTTAAACCGTGTTCCACTTTTAAGATTCTTTGGCGGGTTCACGTTTGCAACGTGAACCCCATGTTTTATATTGTTGATTCCGCCATTATTGCGAATAGCGCTATTACCCAAGTCCTCCCCCTTTATCCCCCTCCGGAGGGGGACAGGGGGGAGGACTTTTAAACCGTTCGGCTGAGCGTTCGTCTGAGCTCACGCCGAAGACTCACGACGAACCCGCCGTTGCGTTGATACAAAAACACCCCTCACCCAGAACCTCTCCCACAAGGGGCAAGGGGGTATTCCCTCCCTTGATGGGCAATGTCGTTAAATATTATTAAACCCTTATACCAGGGCTGTCGCCCTGGGCTATTCCCTATCAGCCCTTCGGGCTTTGTTTTGAATGAAAAAACACTTTCCCTTAATTCACTGACATTGTCTTCGCAAGGAGGGGACTTCTCCAATTCCCCTCTTGAGAGGGGTAGGGGTGTGTAATAAAATTGTTTTCCTCAAGGTTTTTTCAAAGAACTAAATTGTTACAATAATTCCTATTTCTCTTTGACCTTAATCCTCATACCATCCCTGAGATTTTTTGGCGGATTCACTACCACCTTGTCTCCCGATTTGACGCCATTCAATACTTCTATCAGGTCGCCAATCTGTGAGCCTGTAGTTAAAGGGGTTTTATACACACGATTCTCATTTATAAGGAAAACAGACCTGGTATTGTTGTTCATCATGATTGCATTGCTGTTCAAGGCAGTCTTTGGATTTTGTTCCTCCGGAGTTACAGATCTTTCAAGAAAGGCAACCTTGGCGCTCATCTCGGGGAGGATGCGATCATCCTTATCCAAAAATTTAACTTTAACCATAACCGATGCCTTGCTGCGGTCAGCCGTGGGAACGATCATATGCACCATACCTCGGAAACGGTTTTCGGGAAGGGCGTCCAGATGTATTTCACACGGCTGGCCTATTTTTACCTTTTGCAAATTTGATTCTGAAACATCTGCCTCCACAAGAAGAGAGTCCATATCAGCAATGGTTACGACAGCAGCTCTGGCAGTAGCTGCAGCCCCCAGCGGCGCAACGATGTCGCCGACATCGGCGTTTTTGGTTAATACAACCGCATCAAAGGGCGCGCGGATAAACGTGTACCTCAAAGCAATCCTGGCAAAATGCAACGCTGCCTTACAAGCATTTATGGCTGATTCCGCTGCGGCTACCGCAGCCCTTGCTTTTTTATAACGCGCCTCGGCAATGTCGAGTTCGGATTGCGGCACAACTCCTTGCGATAGAAGTTCTTTTTGACGGTCGTAATGCAAGGTGGCGTCATTCATTTCTGCCTTTGCCATATCCAGATTGAACATAGCGTTGTCCAGATTTGCTATTGCCTGGTCACGTGCTGCTGCCGCATCTTCGCCTTCGAGCTTGGCAATCACCTGTCCCTTCTTCACCTTGCTTCCTTCTTCTACCCCTAGCCATTCAAGCCGGCCGGTTATTTTAGAGGCTACCGCTGCCTTACGCTGTGCTACGACATAACCGCTGGCATTTAATAAAGTAAATGTCTGTGATGGATAAACCTGTGAAACGGTTGCGACCTTGACTTCAATGACGGGATTAAAAACTATTCGATAAAGAATGAAACCAATTATGAGGGCAGACGCAAGCATGGTTATTTTTAAGAGCAATTTCCTGCGTCCGCGGCGATACTGCATCGCATCTGATTTGTCTATTTTTAATTTTGATATGTCTTTATTTACCACGATTAGTCCCTTTGATGTTCTATTTTATTTTAAGGTACAATATTCAGGGATTCTCAATATACTTGATACCTAATATTTTTACCATAAATTATTTCGACTGCACTAAACGATTTGCGATTCATTGATTTACTGGGGATAGAGAGGTTTATTCTTGCTTAAGAGAACATTTGACAGCGAATTGGAATGGGGAATAATTGATGTTATTTGTATCCGAATCTCATCGGTGTAATCTGAGAAACTTGTCCTCGTGGAAACGGGGATATGTGGTTTCAATGGTCAGTTTAAGCCCATATACCCGGTATGGGTTGATCGCAATCTTTGCACTTATTGTTTTTCACACGGTTTTCTAATATTGAGAAACCTGCACGCCTGATTACGATGTTCTTGCAGTGCGGACAGTAGGTATTTTCACCTTCATGTCCAGGGACATTACCCACGTAAGGGAAATGAAGTCCTGTATCAAGGGCAACCTTTCTGGCCATTTCTAAGGTTTTTACCGGTGTCGGCGGCAGGTTCTTTATCTTGTAAGTTGGATGAAAACGGGTGAAATGGATGGGGACGTCCGTTCCAAGATTTTCCTTAATCCATGCGCACATCTCCTTAAATTCCTTTTCGCTGTCGTTGAGTGTGGGTATCACGAGCATTACAATCTCAAACCAAATTCCAATTTTCTTTAAGGTTTGCAAGGTATTTAACACGGGTTTCAGTTCGCCTGTGCAGATTTCCTGGTAAAATTTTTCCGTAAAACTTTTTAAGTCAATCTTCACAGCGCTCAGGTGTTGACACAGCTCCATTAAAGGCTTCTCTTGAATATAGCCGTTCGATATCATAATACTTTTCAGGCCGTGTTCATTGCTCAGTCGAGCCGTATCGAACATATATTCATAGAAGACCACAGGTTCTGAATACGTATAGGCTATCGTTTTACTGCCGCTCGTTTGGGCATCTTTTACCACGTCATCGGGTGTTAGTAGAATACTTTCAATTTGTTCTGGCCGGTATTGAGATATCTGCCAGTTCTGGCAAAATTTGCACTCGACGTTGCATCCCGCCGTGGCAAGCGAATAAGCCTTTGTGCCTGGTAAAAAGTGGAACATGGGTTTCTTTTCTACAGGATCAACATTCAGGGCGCAGACGCGTGAATGCACAAGGGTATAGTAAGTACCGCCACGATTCTCACGCACACCGCAATAGCCGCGTTCCATGTCGGCAATAGTGCATTTCCTGGGACAGAGTTCGCATTCCACCCGAAGGTCTTCCAATTTCTTGTAATGCATGGCCTCATTAACTGGAAACCCCTGATTAATGCCCTTTAGCGACTCAGGGGTATAGACATCCTCTGCCCAGGCAGCTAATTTATTTCCGAGGCAAAGACTGCACGCCCCGAACATACCTGCTTTTAATAACGACCTTCTGGTAATCATAAAACACCTTTTGTTTAAATATTCAGAAGCAAGAAACCAGAAATCTGAATCAAGAAACAATGACCGGGAATTGAAATCTATCCAAATTATATTGCCATTACATCGGCAAGTCAAGGAATGTGGAAATCGGCATTTTTGTCATTAGGTTTTATCTTATATTTCAGGAAGGATTTTAGGGTGACTTTTTCTGTCTAATTTGGTAGACTCCTGGCAATCATGGTAATATAAACCTTAGATTAAGCGTTGTAAGGTCGTGGTTTAAGAAAGCAGAAAATGATCTGACAAACGCAGAACATACAATGAAAATGGAGAACCCTCCCTGTGATACTGTCTACGTAACATGACCTCTGAACCTTTGAAGTTTATTGCTGATGCTATGCTTGGCAGGCTTGCACGATGGCTGCGCATAGTTGGGTATGATGTGGCATACGAATCTTCTATCTCTGATGACGACCTTATTGCACGTGCAATTCACGAACGCCGAATTATCTTAACCATGGACAGGAAGCTCACCGAACGTGAATCGGCACGGAATTCCCTGCTTATCAAAAGCCCTTCCTATAAAGAACAACTCAAACAAGTTATTACCCATTACAATATCGATTATAAATCAGGCATTTTTACGCGATGTCTGATTTGTAATGGACTATTAGAGCCTGTTGGGAAAGAGAAGATAAAAGACAAAGTACCACCATATGTTTATTCGACACAGGATGAATTCGATATTTGTCCACAATGCGGCCGTATTTACTGGTCAGGTACACACAGAGTAAAAATGCTGGGAATGCTTGGCGAAATTATGAAGTAATTGATGTTCAGGAATTTCAAAGTTGCAGTTGTAGTGCGAACTAAAGTTCGCATAGTTTCTCTTCCAAAAAAATTTTTCCATTTTCGGTAGAAGGTGTCGCGCCGACCCTCGTGGTCGGTTCATAGCTGGGGGGGATCCCTGCGCTACGTACGCCGATGTTTTTGTAATGTTTACAAATATACAATGTAAAAATTACATAATTTTAGTTTCAATGATGGCTTTTTACAACTGAAGCGATAATTAGTATGCTATTATCTTTATACAACAATTATACTTACAGCAATTATTCACCAATCATATCGCTTCGGCACGTCCATTGCTTCTCTTGCAGACAACATATGATTATTTGCAATACGCTACAAATTTCTCTATAATTTATGAACATGAAAATTCCTATGCAATTCAAATTATCGCTGAAAGAGAAGGCATTCATAGGGATTGTCGCTACACTTATTCCTATCCTTGTTACGTTCGTCCTGATTTACTCCAAAAACAGGGTATATTTGAAGAACCGCGTCCTTGATACCTTGACGGTTATTGCCGAGGCTTATGAGGGGCAGGTCTATCAATTTCTGGAAAAGACAAAAATACGCGCCCGGGATTTTGCCAGCGACGGTTTTATCAGAACCCATCTGCAAAAGGCAATTCATGGCAATCCGTTTGCAGTTAATAAACTTAATAAACACCTCGTTAAGAACAAGCTTTCCCTTGACAAGACAATCAATACCATCAATATCCTTTCTCTGGAAGGGCGAGTGGTGGCTTCTACAAACAACGATGAAATGGGAAAAGATTTGTCCAAAGAGGCATGTTTTAAAGAGGGCAAGAATGCCGTTACTATTGTGGAAAACCGTGCCGGACACAGGGGATTGCCTGAAATTACCATCTCTACGCCTATTTTAACAAAGGAGACAGGCAGGCCTGTCGGTGTGATTGTCAACTATATCTTAATCTCAGAACTCAACAAGCTTTTAACCGGAGAATACGTTAAGGAATTTGGGGCAAGCTCATGGGGCAAAGGGAAAGGGGCATGGAAGACACTTGAGATGTATCTGGTAAATAGAGACAAGCTCATGATTACGAAATCCATATTTGTTGAGGATGCGGTATTGAAGCAGGCAGTTGATACACTGCCCGTCAATTTATGCCTGACATCAAGCGAAGAAATGGCTGGATTCTACAAGGACTACCGCGGCGTGGAGGTGGTTGGCGCATCCATGTACATTCCATCAAT
Source organism: Planctomycetota bacterium (assembly GCA_016873155.1). Classification (GTDB taxonomy): domain Bacteria; phylum Planctomycetota; class Brocadiia; order Brocadiales; family Brocadiaceae; genus Wunengus. Next base: position 9,006 of record VGXX01000012.1, read on the forward strand.
GAAATGGGCGCTCCTTGTGGAAATTGACAAGAGTGAGGTGCTTTCTCCGATAAAACATGTGCTCGTTAGCGCTTTAATAACGGCGGCAGTTGTTATTGTAATGATTGTCTTGCTCTTCGCCGGTTTCGTGAAAAAAATGGTAATGCCTCTTCGTAAAATATCCGATGCTGCAAAGAAAATTGCCGGCGGCAATTTCGATGTTGTTGTTCCGGTTCAGACGTATGATGAAATTGGCGTACTGTGTGAATCGTTTAATTACATGATCAACCATATCAATACCAGGACGACGGCGCTTGCAAGAAGCGAGGCGCGCCTTGCCGAGGCGCAGCAAATTGCCCATATTGGAAGCTGGGAATGGGATATAGTTGGAAATGAACTATATTGGTCCGACGAAATTTACCGTATCTTTGGCTTGTTACCGCAAGAATTTGGCGCTACGTATGAGGCATTTTTAAATTGCGTGCATCCCGATGATAGAGAATTTGTGAAAAAATCTGTTAATGAAGCTCTGAATGATAAGAAATCTTATGACATTGACCATCGTATCATTTTGAAAGATACAACTATACGTATTGTTCATGAAAAGGCGGTGGTTATTTACGATGACACGGGAATGGCCGCTCGGATGGTCGGAACGGTTCAGGACATCACCAAACAAAAGCAGTCGTCTGAGGAAATTTATCTATTACAAACAATGACCCTGGCAATCAGCGCATCCAAGGATTTACACGATGCATTTGTCATCACGATACAAAAGATATGTAATTTTTCAGGCTGGGTTTATGGAGAGGCGTGGAAACCGAATCCAGACGGCACACTTCTGGGACGAGATCATGCCTATTGGAGCAGCATCGAAGGTTTTGAGAAATTCAGTGCGTTTTCCGAAGGAATGACCTTTCCTTCGGGCATAGGGCTTCCTGGTCGCACCTGGTTAATGAAACAGCCTATCTGGGTACAGGATATTACACTCGACCCAAATTATTTACGTGCACCGATTGCCCGGGAAGTTGGATTGAAGACCGGAATTGCCTTTCCTGTTATCGCTGACAATGAAGTAGTAGCTGTTATAGTATTTTATCATGTAAAGGCAGAAGAAGAGAATGAACGGCTTATTAAACTTGTTTTAGCTGTGTTATCACAGATAGGTTCGATCATCAGGCGCAAGCGGACAGAGGAGGCGCTGCGCGAAAGCGAAGAGAGGCTTCGTGCTATCCTGGATAACACAACGGCAGTTGTCTACATTAAGGATATTCAGGGTAGATACACCTTTATCAACAGACAGTTTGAAAACTTATTTCACATCAAAATGGATGAAATAAAAGGAAAGACCCCTTACGATTGTTTCCCCAAAGAGATAGCTGCCTCACATATAGAAAATGACCAAAAAGTATTTGAGTCAAAAATTCCCATGCAATTCGATGAAATGGCGACTCATGATGATGGAATACACTCGTACATTTCAATCAAATTTCCACTCTTCGACCCCGACGGGACTGCGTACGCAGTTTGTGGCATCTCAACGGACATTACCGAGAGAAAGCAAATCGAAGAGACCAAAACCAGATTATCTGAAATTACAGAGACAACAACAGATTTTGTTGCGACCTCCACGATAGACGGACGTGTACTTTATATAAACAAGGCGGGGAGAAAATTTATTGGCATTGGTGAGAATGAGGATATTTCGAATTTGAGGATATCTGACTGCCATCCCAAATGGGCAAGCGACCTTATCCTGAACGAGGGGATACCCGACGCAATCCGCGAAGGCGCATGGATTGGAGAAACCGCATTTTTGAGCCGCGACGGTCGTGAAATACCGTTTTCACAGGTAATCATTGTTCACAAAAATCCAGATGGAACCGTGAGGAATCTGTCTACAATAGGACGCGACATTTCAGAGCGTAAACGTTTTGAAACGCAGATTATGTTCATGGCGAACCGCGACCCGCTTACCAATCTCCTCAATCGCCGCCGTTTCCACGAGGACATGGAGAGTTGGCTTGCGCAAACACGGCGATTTGGAATCAAGGGGGCGGTGTTGTTTCTGGACATCGATAATTTTAAATATATTAATGATTCACTTGGCCATCAGGCGGGCGATAAACTCCTTATTGCTATTGCCGATCTGTTGAGAGAACGGCTGCGCGAGACTGATATACTGGCAAGGCTGGGCGGCGACGAATTTGCCATTATCCTGCCCCATGCCGATGTAAGCCTTGCGGAATCGGTTGCAAATCAGATACGTGAATTGGTGCAATATCATACCTCTGTTGAAAAAAATTATCCTCCTGGCATTACCGTGAGTATTGGCATTGCCATGTTTCCCGGTCACGGCGATACCGTGGAAACACTCCTTTCCTATGCCGATCTTGCAATGTACCGGGCTAAGGAAGAAGGGCGCAACCGTGTTTGTGTCTATACATCTGAACAAAAGACACAGATTGAATCGCGGCTGGTCTGGCAAAAAAGCATCCACGAGGCGCTGAACAGAAACAACTTCGTATTGTTTTTACAGCCTATTATAGATATTCGCCAAAACCTTATTATCGGGCATGAGGCGCTGCTGCGGATGGTAAGCGAAAAAGGCGATACGGTTGCCCCGTCCAGTTTTCTTGACATCGCTGAACGATTTGGACTTATTCATGATATAGATCGCTGGGTGGTGAGCAGGGCTATCCGTCTTATTCAAAAGCTTAAGCAGGATAACAAACCTGCATATCTTGAAGTCAACTTATCGGGCAGGTCGTTTGCAGATAAGAAATTATTACCATTGATCAGAAATGAATTGACCGAGACGGGCATTGACCCCTCATCCCTTGTCTTTGAAATCACCGAAACCGCCCTTATTGAAAATATGGCTGCCGCACAGCTTTTTATTGCCGAACTCAAGTCGCTGGGTTTCCGTTTTGCCCTCGATGATTTCGGCATTGGATTTTCTTCGTTTAATTACCTCAAACTTTTGCCTGTAGACTATCTGAAAATTGACGGCAGTTTTGTCAGAAATCTCCCGCACGATACCGTGGATCAACATCTGGTTAAAGCAATGGTGGAGGTGTCACGCGGACTGGGGAAAAAAACCATTGCCGAGTTTGTGGAAAACGAAGAAACCCTGCGCCTGTTGCGGGAATATGGTGTGGATTATGCCCAGGGTTACCATATCGGCAAGCCGCGTCATGTGTCTGAATTATGAGAGGTATAAACACGTATGATCCGTAGTGTAAGTCCGAAAAATTTTGATTGGTTGATGTTTCCGATAATATGCATCATTCTGGCGATAGGGGTGCTTTTTATCTGGAGTGCATCGTCTGAGAAATTTTTATTTAAGCAACTCGTCTGGATTGCGATGGGACTTACCCTTTTTTTTATCCTCCTCTATTTTGACTATCTTTCATTTTCCTCCTATGCATATATCATTTATGCATGCGTACTCTTCCTTCTAATTCTTGTATTGGGTATGGGAGGCGCAGTGAAAGGCTCGCAGCGGTGGTTTTCCATAGGCTCTTTTTCGGTTCAACCCTCAGAGTTCATGAAGATAACCCTGGTGCTTACCCTTGCACGGTTTCTCAGGTACAAGAAGTATGGGATCGGATTATTTGACATCGGGGTTTCTCTCTTGCTGACATTCATACCAATGGCGCTTATTATGAAGCAGCCGGACCTTGGCACGGCGCTGGTTCTGGTTCCTATCTTGCTTTCCATTTTATATACTGCCGGTATCAGGCTGCACCACCTGTTTATACTCATCGGTGCGGGTCTGGCTATATCGCCTTTCGTCTGGATGTTCATGTTGAAATCCTACCAGAAGATGAGGATTATCGGATTTCTCTGGCCAGAGAAGGCTACGGACTGGGGGGCAGGCTACCACAGGCTTCAATCCCTTATCGCCGTTGGCTCAGGAGGGATATTCGGGGCCGGATGGGGAAACGGCACACAGAATCAGATGAAATTCCTGCCGGAGCGTCATACAGATTTTATCTTTGCCGTTATTTCTGAAGAGTGGGGGTTTTTACGGGCATGTTTTATCCTGTTTCTCTACGTCGTTTTCATTACGTGCGGTATTGGTATTGCAAGGAGCACGCGCGAACCATACGGACGACTTGTAGTGATCGGGCTTATCACTATGTTTGCAACGCAAATTGTAGTCAATATTGGTATGACCCTTGGAGTAGCGCCCATTGTGGGGATTACTCTTCCTTTTATCAGTTATGGCGGTTCGTCCATGCTAACTTCCTTTATTGCCCTCTCCATTATCTTTAACATCAAAATGAGGTCGAAGATCGATCTTGCCTCAGAGCGCCATTAGAAACAATGCGGTAGTAGGGGCAGATTTCAAACCTGCCCCTACTGATATCAATTCAAAACGAAACGGGACTTGCTTAATATTTAAATTCTTATTATGATAAAACCACTATGAATGATTTGAAAAATTTTGTAACAGAAAACATCTTACCGCTGGTGGAAATGCCGGGACAGTACATCGGGGGCGAGTGGAACTGCATTGTTAAGAGTCACGCTGATGTCGACGTAAAAGTCGCGCTGGCATTTCCCGATACCTATAGCATTGGCATGTCTCACCTGGGGATCCAGATTCTTTACGGACTCCTCAACGAGCGGGCAGACACGGTCTGCGAGAGGGTATTTGCACCTCTGGATGACATGGAGTCTCTCATGAGGAAACACAAAATCCCACTTTTTTCGCTTGAGACTTACACTCCTTTGAAAGAATTCGATCTGGTGGGTTTTTCACTCCAGTATGAGTTGTCTTATACTAATGTTTTAAATATGTTGAATCTCGCAGAGATTCCTATCATGGCCTCTGAACGTGACGAAACAGACCCGCTCATCATTGCAGGCGGGCCGTGTGCCATCTCTCCGGAGGCAGTTGCAGATTTTATCGACATTTTTCTTGTCGGTGACGGGGAAGAAAGCCTGCCGCAACTCATTGAGTTATATAAGGACATGAAGCGCAAAAAACTTTCCCGTAAGGAGAAGATCATTTCTATAGCCCAAACTCTGAGAAATGCCTATGCCCCGTCGCTCTATGAGGTCTCTTATTATCAGGACAACACAATACGTGAAATATATCCAAAAATATCCGGTCTGCCGATGCTTATAAGGACAGCCTCAGTAAAGGATTTAAACAAGACGTATTATCCAACCAAACCCATTGTGCCGTATGTAAAAACCATTCACGACCGCATTACCATCGAGGTCATGCGCGGCTGTACGCAGGGATGCAGGTTTTGTCAGGCCGGTATGAGCAAGCGTCCCACGCGGCCGCGTACGGTAGAAAATATCTTAAAGCTGGCAGAGCTTTCTTATGCGAATACCGGACATAACGAGATTTCCCTGGCGTCCCTTTCTATCAGTGATTATCCGTTCTTAAAACGTCTGATGGAACAGATGAACCAGGTTTTTGTTCCAAGACACGTAAATATCTCTTTCCCTTCCTTACGGGTGAATGAGCAGCTTGTCCTTTTACCTTCCATGCTTAACACGGTTCGCAAGTCTGGGCTTACCCTGGCGCCGGAGGCGGCGACTCCTAACCTGAGAAAGATTATTAATAAAAATATTACCGATGAAGACCTTTACAAAGGTATCGAAGAGGCATTTAAACAGGGTTGGAATTTGGTAAAACTTTATTTTATGGTTGGGCTTCCTACGGAAACAGATGACGATATCGACGCCATTGCACGGCTTGCCTATAATGTTTCTGACCTGAAAAAGGGTATAAATGGCTCTTTCGGCCAGGTCAATATCAGTATAGCGCCCTTTGTGCCCAAGGCGCATACCCCTTTCCAGTGGCACCCGATGATAACCTTGCAGCGGATAAAAGAGATCAAGAACAGGTTGTTTGACAGGATTCGGAGAAAAAGCATTCGCATAAAATTTCACAATGCGGAGCGCAGTATCCTGGAAGGCATTTTTGCGCGGGGAGACAGAAGGCTGGGAAGGGTTATTTATCAGGCGTGGCAGGATGGATGCAAGTTTGATGCATGGGAAGAACATTTTCACTTCCCAAAATGGCTGGATGCGTTCCAGAAGGCTGGAGTTGATTGGACATTTTATGCACATCGCCAGAGAAATGACGAAGAGGTCTTCCCCTGGGACCATCTCAGTTGCGGCGTGATAAAGCCTTTTCTTATGCACGAAAGGCGGAAATCTTTACATGAGGAAATTACCCATGATTGCCGTACAGACGAGTGTCCAGAATGCGGAAGCTGCGCACGTTCCATGAATTTTTGTGCTGTTTAAGGCTAAAATTATTATGGTGAACGTTTATGTTGGTCTGGGGTCGAATATAGGAAATCGAGAAAGAAATTTATTTTACGCCTATGACCGGATTATTACCATCAAGGGAGTAAAGCCTGTAAAACTTTCGCGATTTTACGAGACAGCGCCGGCAGGCGGGCCTCCACAGCCGATGTTTTTGAATGCTGTTCTTAGTATTGAGACTGCAATATCTCCCTTTCGACTGCTCAAACACTTCCAGGGTATAGAAACCATTCTGGGCAGGGTCCGGACGGTAAAATGGGGTCCCCGCACGATTGATATTGATATATTGCTGTATGGTGATAAAATCATAAACAGAGATAGCCTTGAAATTCCACACCCATTGATGCATACACGGTTATTTGTTTTAGAACCATTGGTTGAGATCGACCCCGATGTGATTCATCCCCTGTTGAAAAAGACAGTTTTGCAATTATATAACGAATTATGTTTTCGAGATTAGACAACTATATACTGAGGGCTTTTATTCCCACGTTCTTCCTGTGCCTGCTTATTATTTCAGGAATATACATCATCATTGACCTCCTTCAGAAACTGGATGATTTTCTTGAGATGGGAGGCGAAGCCTTTATTACAGGGTTACGATATTATGTATATCTCTTTCCCGTGATTATTTTTCAGCTTTTCCCTGCTATTACTTTAATAGCAATGGGTATTGTGCTGGTAAAATTATCCAGAAACCGGGAAATACTCGCCATGCAGGTTGCCGGTATCTCACTATACAGAATATTGCTTCCTGTCTTCATTGTGACAGTCGTTTTATCATTTGCTTCACTTGGGAATCAGGAGTGGGTTGTTCCGCGGTTTGCTGAAAATCTGGAAACAATAAGGCAGACTTCTTTTACCAGTGCTGTCACAAAAAATCTGCTTCTGGATGACAAGGAAAACAACGCCTTGCTTCGTGTTTGGAAATATGACAAAAAAACGCAACGCATGCACTCCGTATTTATTCTTGCCCGGTATGAAAATAAAAAAAAGAAATTTACCCTGAGCGCAGACGAAGGACGATGGCTGGGTAACGATACATGGTTGCTTACAAAGGCGGTAAAGCACATTTATGACGAACGCGGGAGATGGGTTGCGCCTGTACAACAAATCGACAGTCTGGAGTTTGAATCTACGATAACTCCTATGGAACTGGGGAAAATAAAGTTGGACCCGAGTTTGTTAAATTTTGAGCAATTAAAGGAACTCTGTAAAACCGAACCTGATAATCCGAGAAATAGTCTCTTGTTTCATTCCAGAATCTCGTATACCCTTACTCACTTTGTGTTGCTTTTGCTGGGTATCCCTCTCGTTGTCGGATTTGAACGACTGAGTAAAAATTTGTTTTTGCGGGTGGGGTTGTGTGTCCTTGTTTGCGGCATTTTCTATTCTCTGACTTTTGTCTGCTCAAACCTGGGAACCACAGGAATGCTTCACCCCATACTGGCAGCCTGGTTGCCTACCGTTATTTTTGGTTCAGTGGGATTGTTGTTTTTTGATATGATGAATATGTGATATGGCTATAAGCGATTATGTACATGCCTTATTAGACCTCTTTTATCCCCGATCCTGCCTCCACTGCAAACGGAATTTGAACGATTCTCACGAACTCTATATTTGTGGGGATTGTAATAGACAGATTCCCTATGTTAATGAATTTCACTGTATGCGCTGTGGGTCGGCCACAGGACCCTATAGTGCATTGACGGCGAAAGAAGGTTGTTCTGTGTGCAAAGGAAAGCATTTCCACTTCGACACCATGACAGCCGTTGCTCATTACGATGGCGTTATGAAGACGCTGATACACAAGTTTAAATATGCCAGGCAGAAATTCTTGTTTCGCATATTGAATGATTTCGTGATAGCACATAAAAAACTGAAAGAGATTGTTCCGGACATAGATGTTGTCGTACCGGTGCCGCTTCATTGGTTTAAAAAAATACATCGGGGGTTCAATCAATCCGAACTCCTGTCTCTGGGAATTCAAAGATATTTTTCGAAACCCATGTCCACAAACAACCTCTGTCGTATTAAAAACACGGAGTCGCAGACACATCTATCAAAAAGTCAACGGCAGGTAAATATCCACAACGCTTTTTTTGTTAAATATCCACGGTCATTTCAGGGGAAAAAGATTTTACTGGTAGACGATGTCTTAACTACCGGGGTAACCGCATCGGAGTGTTCGAAAAAACTGAAAGAATCCGGCGCAAGATCCGTTCATTTACTTGTTCTGGCAAACGCAGAATATAATAGTTAATATAATTAGACATGTAATTTTAATTTCCTTGACTGGTAATTTTATAATAAGTAAAATTGTACATTTTAGAATATTCGAATATTTTATATTTAAGAAAGGATTTTGCCCTTGGAAAATATTACCATAGTTGCCAGGCATTTAGATATAACGGAAGCAATTAAAAATTATGCCTTGCAAAAGGCCGAAAAAATAAAAAAATTTTTTGAATGGATACTGCAGATACAGATTACACTGGACATCGGCGGTGACAATAGTCATATCGTTGAAATGATTGTTTCCATTTCGAGAGGACCTACGTTAGTTGCGGAGGCGGCGAACCCTGACATGTATCGCGCGATTGACCTGGTAGTGGATAAGATAGAAGCGCAACTAAAAAAACATAAAGGGAAAATCCAATCGAGGATTGTCCGAAGAAAAAGGCCTGCAACTACTGAAATGGAGGGTCCTGAAAGTGAACAGGAAGCATAATGGAAAGCAATTCTATTGGAGGAATTTTGTAGTATGAAATTGACCGATTTTATTGTAGAAGACGCCATTATTACTGAACTCAAAGCTACCGATAAAGAGTCCGTAATTAAAGAAATGGTGTGCGCACTGAAAGATGTGCAGAAGATCAATAGCAAGGATGTTGAAAACGTCATCAAATCTCTTATGAAGCGTGAGGAATTGGGCAGCACGGGTATAGGGAAGGGCGTGGCTGTCCCGCATACAAAACATGACTGTGCTAAAAAGATTATTGGAACGATTGCACGATCAACGCAAGGAGTTGATTTTAACGCCCTGGATGGAGAGTCGGTACATCTCTTCTTTCTTTTGCTTTCCCCGAATGATTCTGCAGGTTTACATCTTGCCGCACTTGAAAGAATATCAACCGTTATCAGAGACAATGATTTCCGCCGCTTTATGCGTGAGGCTAATGGTAAAGCCGGGATGATTGAGATATTAAAAGAGGTTGACGGTATCCACGTTTAATCCAAAATGCCTCCATTTCCCCTTTTGGTAAGGGTTTGAAAGGGGATTTTATTTACTTAGCCAGTTAAATTGTTTATTCCTGTAAAAAATAAACTTCCCGGGTCTCGTATTATTTTAAAGAGACGCAGGATTCTGTGTAAAATTTAAAAAGATATACGTAGTGAGAATGGTTTCTTATGGATATGTTTGTTGTAAATTCTAAAGCATTAGAACGAAAAGTAAAAATCTCTAATTCCAATGGGATGCATGCCCGGCCTGCCACCAAATTTGCTGAAATTGCCAATAAATATAGCTCGGAAATTCACGTAAAAACAAAGAATAAAGAGGTCGAGGGCAAAAGTGTTATTGATCTCTTAACACTTGGGGCGGAAAATGGCACAGAAGTAGTAATTTGTGCAAAGGGGATAGATGCGGCAGAGGCGCTGGATGCGCTGGAAGGGCTGGTGAAAAGCAAGTTTGAAGAGGAATTCATGGAAATTAGAAAGGGGATCGCAGTCTCTCCTGGCGTCGTGATTCGCGAGGCTTTTATGTTTGAAAGTGAAGGGTACCGCATTCCGCGCCATATTATAAGAAAAGAAGAGGTCGAGAGTGAGATTGTTAGGCTTGAAAAGGCCATTGAAGATTCAAAAAAAGAAATCGACGATTTGGAGAAGAAGGTATCCGAAGACCTGGGTTCTGAAATCGGCTCAATCTTTGGCACCCATAGAATGATTTTACAGGATACGCGTCTGAAAAATGAAGTTATTGAAAAAATAAAGAAGGTTAATTTTACACCAGAATTTGCCGTATCTCTGGCGTTGCGTGTTTACATCAGAAAATTTCAGGACGTTAACGATACTTATCTGGCAGAAAGAGTGAGTGACATCTTTGATGTCGAAAGAAGGCTTTTAAGAAATTTGTTGGGTGAAAAAAGGGAAGAGCTTAAGAACCTTGCACAGGAAGTGGTGTTGGTAGCGCACGATCTTACCCCCTCGCAAACAGCATCGCTTGATACCGAAAAAGTTAAAGGATTTGCTACGGATGTGGGCGGGAGGACGTCGCATACTGCCATTGTTGCCCGTGCCTTGGGTATACCTGCCGTGGTGGGACTTGGCACAATTACAACAGACATCTTTGGCGGTGATACCGTAATTGTTGACGGCAATCATGGTATTGTTATTGTTCGGCCTGACGCTGAAACATTAGCAACGTATCAGAGCAAGGCCAAAAGTATCCATGTATTTGAGGAAAAATTAGCTACAGAACTAAAGGACCAACCATCTACAATGAGGGACGGCAGACATATAGGCATTTATGGAAATATCGAGTTTCCAAAAGACATTAGTGTTAACGTAAAATACGGCGCGGAGGGAATCGGACTTTACAGAACAGAGTTTCTTTACTTAGGCTCGCCCAGACCGCCGACTGAAGAGGAACATTTAGAGGCGTATACCACGGTTGTGCGAGAATTAAAGGATAAGCCCGTCATTATCAGGACTCTTGATTTAGGCGCTGACAAATTTACGTATGGAGATGACAGAAAAGAAGGCAACCCCTTTTTGGGTTGTCGTTCCATTCGTTATTGTTTTGAAAATCCATCTATATTTAAGATACAACTCAGGGCAATTTTAAGGGCTTCAGCCCTGGGAAATGTAAAAATCCTATTCCCCCTCATCTCCTCGCTTCAAGAGTTACGGCGTGCAAAGCAAATGGTCTGGGAGACGATGGAAGAATTGGACAAGGAGAAGATTCCATTCAGCAGAAACATCAATATGGGGGTCATGATTGAAGTTCCTTCCGCTGTTATGATTGCCGACATGCTGGCAAAAGAATGCGATTTTTTTAGTATCGGCACCAACGACCTTATTCAGTATTCTCTGGCAGTTGATAGAAATAATGAACGGGTAGCTTATCTCTATTGCCCCGTGCATCCTGCAATTTTAAGGCTTTTAAAAATTGCAATAAAAGCGGCTGCGGACAATAACATTCCCGTTGGGATATGCGGGGAAATGGGAAGTGAAGTTGAATATGCCGTGCCGCTCATCGGGTTAGGTCTCACAGAGTTCAGTGTGTCACCGGCGACGATCATACCGGAAATTAAAAAAATAGTCCGGTCTGTTACTTACGAGAAGGCGAAAGAAGTGGCGGATACGGTGTGTCAATTTGATGACCCGGAAAAAACAATTAATTACCTAAGGAATATTGCTATAGAAATATTGCCCGAGGCTTTTTAATAACCAAAATATCCTTGACAGGATGAAATAGCGTTATTAGAATTCATCATAAGTATTTTAATTTATTATATTTGAAGTTTTAAAAAGGTGAATAGACGATATTCTGAAAATACGTATTCGGTTTGCTAAATCAAGCGATATCCGCTTTATCTCTCATCATGATTTGATGAAGGTCTTTGAAAGGGCTATCAGAAGGGCTAACATACCTATTGCAATGTCCGGAGGTTTTAACCCTCACCCCAGGTTGTCTTTCCCTTTAGCCCTGAGTGTTGGAATAACCGGCAAGGATGAAGTTCTGGAAATTGAATTGCTCCAATCAGTGCCTTCCGGGTCTTTGGTTGAAAGCTTGGGCAGACAACTACCAAAAGAAATTCAAATTCTGTCGGTAGAAGCCATACCGCTTTCTTCAAAGACTCCTGTTCGTGATGTAACGTACGAGATTATTTTCAAGGAGACGGGGTTCTTAAAAACCCTAAAGATTAGCGAATTTCTCCAACAATCTGCTATAGTAGTTAATCGCACGAAAGATGGATATCAAAAACCTTTTGATATTCGACCATCTATTCAGGAAATCACGGTAACACCTAACGGCTTGATGTTGTCAATTAAAATGATATCTGAAGGCATGGCAAGACCCGAAGAGGTGCTCCATGCCTTATGTGGAAACGAAAAAAAAGAGCTCTTTGAAATTATAAGAACAAAGGTCAACTTGTTTTCTTCTGCCTGACTGAGGGAAAAATCATGGATAAAAGGATGCTTATTAATGCAGTTGAAACTGAAGAGTGCCGTATTGCCATTTTAGAAAATAATGTTTTAGAAGAACTTTACATTGAAAGGAGTTCGCGGGGACAGATTGCCGGAAATATTTACAAAGGAAGGGTCGTGAACATTGAGCCCAGTATTGAAGCGGCATTTGTTGATATTGGACTCAAAAAAAACGGGTTTCTCCACGTATCGGATGTTTTACCTCATCGTGGTAACGGGAGTTCTTCGTCAGAAACGGATAGCCATGCTAAACATCATCGGGAATCCCACAAGATACGGGATATTTTGCGTCAGGGACAGGAGGTGCTGGTTCAGGTAACGAAGGAGAGTATCGGCGCAAAGGGACCCAGTCTGACATCCTATATCAGTCTGCCCGGAAGGTATTTGGTTTTAATGCCTGATGTGCCCCGTCTCGGGGTTTCCAAAAAAATCACAGACGAAGAGGAACGGCAGCGATTAAAGACTATCCTGGAAGGCTTGAGTCCTCCTCAAAATATCGGTTTCATCATACGAACGGCAGGGGCGCTGCAGACTAAAAAGGAAATCCACAAGGATTTCCATTATTTATTAAGGCTGTGGAAAAATATCGAAAAACGGGCAAAAGACGTTAGCGCGCCTGCGGCCATTTATCAGGAAAGCGACCTTGTTATCCGCGCTATCAGGGATATTTTTTCTGCTGACATACGGGAAATCATCGTTGACTCGGAACCTGTTTACGAAAGAACGCGCGATTTTCTTCGTATCATTATGCCCAAATATGAAAAAATTTTAACCCTTTACAACGAAAATAAGCCATTATTCCACAAATATGATATTGAAAAAGAAATTGAAGGAATAAACTGCAAAAAAATTCCTTTGCCGCGCGGAGGGTCGATTATAATCGAACAAACCGAGGCGCTGGTTGCGATCGACGTTAACAGCGGTAAATTCAAAGAGGAGAGCGACCCTGAAGAAACGGCCTTTAAGACCAATCTTAAAGCCGCAAAGGAAATTACACGGCAAATACGGTTGCGGGATATAGGAGGTGTAATTGTAATCGACTTTATTGACATGCGGGAGGAATCGCACATCCACGCCATCGAGAAGGTACTCACAGATGCATTAAAACGGGATAAGGCTCGCACGAAGATGCTCAAGATGTCAAAATTTGGTACCATAGAACTCACCAGACAAAGGATTCGTTCGAGTCTTCGTGACGTTCTTTTTGAGGAATGCAAGCTTTGCCGGGGCACAGGTTACAGCAAAACGGTTGAAAGTCTTTGTTTAAACGCCATGAGAGATATAAAATTTGCTATTCATTTGCCGCAGATTGCTAAAATCGAAATTCTTGCAAATCCAGAGGTAACCAATTATCTGCAAAATCAAAAAAGAAGGCAAATGATTGAAATCGAGGAGTCTTATAATAAGAAGATTAACATCTTCAGTACAACAAATCACGAATACGGCAAAATAGAGATTCGTTTTTTTAATAATAAAGACGAACCTGTTGTGGTATAATTATAAAATAAATTTATCTGTATTAAATCTGAAAATTGAAAGGAGAAAATAATAGATGTACGCAATAATAAAAGATCGGGGAAAACAGTACAAGGTCAGGGCTGGTGAACGCCATCTCATCGATCTCAAAGCCGATGCCCAGGTTGGAGAAACTTTGGAATTTGACGACGTTTTAGTTTGTTCTGATGAAGAAGGGGATACAACCTTTGGTACCACAGCGAATAAAAACGCAAAAGTTATTGCAGAAGTCGAAGGTATGAAAAAGGGCGTAAAATCAATGACAATAAAGTTTCGCAGGAGAAAGGAATCAATGACCAGAAGAGGGCATCGTGAAAAATATACCAGGATAAAAATTAAAGAAATTCGATTGGCTTAGGGGTCAATTTTCTTGCGGGTTTGGTAATTTTCGATATATTTTTTCAAAACGGAGGGTAGTAATATGGCACATAAAAAAGGACAAGGTTCTTCAAAGAATGGAAGAGACAGTAATCCCCAAATGCGGGGCGTGAAGAGATACGGCGGACAAGTTGTAACAGCCGGTTCTATTATAGTCCGTCAATGTGGAACAAAATTCAAGCCTGGATTGAATGTTGGTATTGGAAGGGACGATACGCTTTTTTCCAAGGTGGATGGCGTGGTGAAATTCGAGACAAGACGCCGTGTAAGCGTCTACTCAGCGCCCAATTAATATTTTTAGTTTCATAGCGGCTTTTTTCGGTATGCTACGGTGAATGCATACATATTCTAATACAGGAGATTTTGCGTAAAGGGTGCTTATAAAATGCACCCTTTGTATTTTTCAGACCATGTTTGTTGATGAAGCAGTCATATTCGTAAAAGGGGGGGATGGAGGAAACGGCTGTGCAAGTTTCCGAAGGGAGAAGTACATTCCTCATGGAGGGCCTGACGGAGGGAATGGAGGTAAAGGAGGAGACGTTATATTTCATGTCAGTGATAAAATTGATACGTTGCTGGACATTACTTCCCGGGTTAAACATATTGCAGAAAACGGGGATCATGGGAAAGGTTCTACGAAAAGAGGAAAGGACGGCAAAGACCTCAGTATCGATTTACCCAGAGGCACAGTAGTTAAAGATAAAGAAAGTGGCCGTATCTTGAAAGACATGAGTACCGTTGGAGAAAGCATTATCATTGCACGAGGAGGAAGAGGAGGAAGAGGGAATAAACACTTCGCAAGTTCCACCAATCAGGTGCCACGCCAGGCAGAAAAAGGCAAACCCGGTGAAGAGCGCTGGTTGACCCTTGAGTTGAAGTTGCTTGCGGATGTCGGCCTCATCGGAATGCCCAACGCGGGGAAATCGACGTTGCTCTCCCGCATATCTGCTGCAAGACCCAAGATTGCAGATTATCCTTTCACCACACTGCAACCTCAATTAGGAATTGTAGAGGTTGAGAATTGCCGGCGATTTGTTGTTGCAGACATCCCGGGTCTTATTGAAGGTGCGCATAGTGGAATAGGACTCGGTGATGAATTTCTGCGTCATATTGAAAGGACGAAATTATTAGTGCATCTTTTGGATGTCTCACCCTTTGCAAGGATGAACCCCTCGGATGCGTACAGTATCGTTCGGAATGAATTAATACAATATAACCCGAAACTTGCTGAAAAAAAAGAAATTATCATTGCAAATAAAACCGATCTTTTGGACACAGCAGGCAGTAGCAAGTTTATTCAAACACTGGAAGAAAAAATTTCCAAACCCGTTTGTCCTGTCTCTATGGTTACCGGCAAAAACATCGGCAATCTTATAAATATGATTATAAGCGCTTTAAATGAGATCCAGTCCCAAAAGAGCGAACTCCTATGTGGCTAGCAATCGACATCGGCAATACAAATATCCATATCGGGATATTTGAAGACGCTGTTCTGCATTCCTCTTATTCAGTGAAAACTGAAATTTCTCGTCCGCTTCTGGAAAATTTAAAAAATACCTTAAATCCGGCCACCCTTACCAAACCACAGGCAGTTGTCATATCGTCTGTTAATCCAAAAGGAGAAGTTTTTGTCGTTGAATATATCCAAAAACATTTCTTTGTAAATCCCCAATTTATTGGAAAAGACATTCCGATTCCCATGCCGGTTCTGACCGACCAGCCGGAAAAGGTGGGTGTAGATCGTCTGGTGAATGCGCTTGCAGCATTTGGAAGGACAAAGAGCTGGACGATAGTCGTTGATGCGGGTACTGCAATAACTATTGATGTGATAAACAACGACGGCGCTTTTATGGGAGGCATTATTGCCCCCGGTATGGGCATATCTTCAAAGGCGCTCCATCATTTTACGGCTCTTTTGCCGGAAATAACTATTGAGAAACCAAAAAGTGTTTTTGGGAAAAATACAAAGGATGCAATAAACTCCGGCATTTACTGGGGCACAGTCGGTATGGTAAGCAGGCTTATAAATATGCTTTGTGATGAGCTGAAATGTCAGCCGGCGATAATAGCAACGGGAGGGGATGCGCAGTTGCTGTCGCCGGAAATCCCCCAAATTACCGCCGTAATCCCTTCTTTGACATTGGAGGGAATCAAAATTGTGTATAAAAGAAATCTTGCTTCAAAGATACGAAATTAACGTTGCTTGATTTTTTCGACCAATTTTCTATATCGAACGTCTTCTCTGAGATATGCCAGATCCTTATCCCTTTCCAGATGACGAAAGTCTTTATATCCTAACATAATTGCCTTTTCCAGGGCATCAAATGCGGCATCAGTATTTTTGAGCAATGCATAACTGCATGCAAGGTTATAATGGATTATAGGGTCTTTTGGTCTGAGACTGCATAATTT
Organism: Planctomycetota bacterium; assembly: GCA_016873155.1. Taxonomy (GTDB): domain Bacteria; phylum Planctomycetota; class Brocadiia; order Brocadiales; family Brocadiaceae; genus Wunengus. The sequence goes on from VGXX01000012.1 coordinate 25,803, forward strand.
TTGATCAATCTGAAGGCCTTTTTCATACATTCCATGCGTGGTATACGCATTGCCTAAATACATAAGGCAATCGATATAATTTGGATTTTTTTCAAGGATGCCTTCGAGAAACCAAATAGTAAATTCTTCACCTTCTTTTTTAAACGCACCCGACTTAATGGTGAATTCGTAATTTGGCAACGTAATCGAGTTGAAAAATCTGTTTTTTACTTTTGTTTCCATAGATATACTCTTTAGGAAGAATAAACGTTAATGAAGTTTTCATCAAATTCTGGTAAATTCTTATAATCATTCAGGATTGTGTTGCTGATTATAGTAGTTGCTCTTACGTAAATATATTTATAAAATATGTCGTTGTCAAGTGCAAGTATAGAGTTTTTTATTCGTAGGGGTCCCGGAGGGTACAAAATGCCAATAGATAAAGAACTAATAAAAAGTAAAATCCACAGCAGGGAAGACATTTCACTGAAAACCATTGCCGACATTGTGGCATATAAGATGTCGGAAAGTCCGGAAGATATGGGGCCTGAATCAAACTTTCTGGCGGCTGCCGAATCTGTGGCACAATACGTGTCAGAAAAATTTAAAGATATGGATTCCTTCAAAAATCAATTGGCTCAACTTGATAAGGGAATGAAATCCATTAATCAATTCGCTGATACGGTGTTTAATTACTATCAGGACAAGCAACTCCTGAGCTTTGAAATCGTTAAGACTATGATTTCAAGAGTAAAAGACGTTAACCTAAAAATGATTACCGATATTGTGGCTTATAAAATTTACCAGAGTCCGGATGATAAGGGGCCGGAATTAAACTTTATATCCGCCGAAACGTTTGTTGCCCAGTATATATCAGATAATTTTAAAAATTTACGTGAATTCAGAAGGTGCCTTGCAGACCTTGGGAAAGGCGCATACGCGCTGGAGGCATTTGCTGATTTGGTATATAAATATTATTGTCAGAAGAAGAACTAATGAAAAATTATCCATGTATACGTACGAAACTTCCCGGTCCTAACGCAGCTCAATACCTGGAAAAGGAAAAAAAATTTGTTTCCCCGTCCTCGACAAAGAGTTACCCATTGGTGGTAAAAAGCGCAAAAGGTATGGCCGTTACGGACGTTGATGATAATGTTTTCCTCGATTTTACAGCGGGTGTTGCTGTTTGCAATACCGGTCATAATCACGATCAGGTAGTATCTTCAATCACCAACCAGGCAGACACGCTTATTCACATGTCCGGCGCTGATTTTTATAATCCCCTGCAGATTGAGCTGGCGGAAAAACTCTCAGCAATCTGTCCTGGCTCTTTTAGCAAACGGGTTTTCTTTGGGAATTCGGGCGCTGAATCCGTAGAAGCAGCGTTTAAACTTGCGCGCTACCACACCAGGCGCAGCATTGTCATTGCCTTTTACAATGCCTTTCATGGAAGAACCATGGGGGCGCTTTCTCTGACAGCGAGCAAATTAAATCAGCGCAAACATTTTCTGCCATTGATTCCGGAGGTTATTCACATTCCGTATGCATACTGTTACCGCTGCCATTACGGTCTGACTCCCGATAATTGCAATATGGCATGTGTAACCTGGATACGGGAAGAACTATTTAAAACGAAGGTACCTCCGGAAGACGTAGCTGCAATTTTTGTCGAGATTATTCAGGGGGAAGGCGGATATGTTGTACCTCCAAAAGAGTTCCACAAGGCGCTCTACCAGTTGACGCGTGATTATGGAATTCTTTATGTTGCCGATGAAGTCCAGTCGGGTATGGGGAGAACGGGCAGGATGTTTGCCTCCGAGCATTTTGGCATAGTTCCTGATATTATTACCATTGCCAAGGGTATAGCATCTGGACTTCCATTATCTGCCACGGTTGCATCGGAGAAAATAATGAATTGGCTGCCAGGCAGCCATGCAAGCACATTTGGTGGCAATCCCGTTAGCTGTCAGGCAGCGCTTGCAACGATCAAGCTTCTTGAAGACGGACTCATAGACAATGCGGCCAAACAAGGCGCTTACATGATAAACGAATTAAAGAAATTAGAACGCACATATCCCATCATTGGAGATGTCAGGGGGCTGGGGCTTATGCTTGCTGCCGAAATTGTAAAAGATAAAGAGACAAAAGAATATGCGCCAGAAGCGCGGGATAGCGTTATACAAAAGGCATTTTCAAAAGGGCTTTTGCTCCTGAGTTGTGGACGGAGCGCCATCCGCTTCTGTCCGCCCCTTATTCTCACGAAGGACGATGCAGGCATAGCCTTATCCATTTTTGAAGAATGTCTGAAAGCTGCAATGCAAAGTAAATTTTAACCTTATGAGAACATGAAATTTATTGAATCCGAAACATTGGAACTTAAAAAATCTACTTCTGAGATTAAAGAGGCGGTCATATCAATCGTGTCCATCCTCAATAAAAATCAGCATGGCGAATTGTTTTTTGGAATTAAAAACAACGGTGTCGTTATTGGTCAGAATGTAGCCGAAAAAACAATCCGTGATGTATCAAAATCCATTGCTGACAACATTGAACCAAAAATTTATCCTCACATAAGCCATATTAAGACAGACAGGAAATCATGCATCAAAGTCCGGTTTAAAGGCAATGATATTCCATACTTTGCATATGGCAGGGCGTATATCAGGGTTGCTGATGAAGACCGGCAATTAAGCGCTAAAGAACTTGAAAAGCTGATTCTCAGAAAGAACAAGGATAAATTAAGATGGGATACTGACCTTTGTAAAGAAGCAAAGTTTACAGACATAAGCGCAAAGAAAGTTAAGTCTTTTTTGAAAGGCTCAGGGCTGAAATATGACACTGTAAACAACGCCCTTGAAAAATTAAGGCTTATGTCTGATGGAAAGCCCCTCAATACAGCCGTAATCTTATTTGCCAAAAAACCTCATGCATTTTTCCCCAATGCACGTCTCAGGTGCGCTGTTTTTGGCACAATAGACACTTCGTTTACCATTGACATGCAGGATTTTGAAGGAGACATCTTCTACCTGATCGAAAAAGCTGAAGGATATATCCTGAAAAATATTCATATCGGCATGAAGCTGGAAGGTCTGAGGCGGGTGGATGTGCCTGAGATTGACAAGGCAGCTTTCAGAGAAGCCATAATCAATGCCTTTTGCCATAGGGATTACCGTGAGTTTGATTCTGTTAACATCGCTGTTTTCAAAGACCGTGTTGAGATAAGGAGTCCGGGGCTGCTTTATGGCGGACTGACCATAGAGACCATCAGGACAAAGATGGTTTCAGAGAGAAGAAACGAGTTGATTGCAGAGATGCTTCATCGTGTTCATTTCATCGAGAAATGGGGCAGGGGTATAAAGCTAATACTTTCGAAAGAACCGGATACCAAATTTAGTGAAGTGGGGACTAAGTTTATCACCACATTTATACGGAAAAGCTATTATGAGAGTAAGAAGGTAGTAGAAGGGGTCGAAAAAGGCGGTGAGAGGTCGGAGAAAAGGTTGGTAGATGGGTTGGCAGAAAAGGGGGTAGAAAAGGGGGTAGAAAAGGGGGTAGAAAAATTATCAGCAAATGAAAATTTAATTTATACTTTGATAAAAAATAATCCCTATATAAGCAAGATTGAAATGATGTCTCATGGGAAACTAACCAAAAAAACTGTTGAATATAATTTAGAGAAGCTGAAAAAGAAAGGCGTCCTCAAACGTGTTGGCCCCGACAAAGGCGGGTATTGGGAAGTGGTGAAGAAATGAAAGACGTGAAAAAAGAGAAGGATTGTATGTAGATGATGGGTAAAAATAATTATCAGGATTGGACCAAAGAAGACTTAATTCAGGAAATAAAGCGGCTGAAAGCGTGGAGATACGTTGCTCTACCAGCAGGAGGATGTCTAAACCCTAAGTTTGTGATGGTTGAAACTATAGATCGCTTCCTACTTTTTATACTGGATTTGATATGGGATTAAAAGTGCTTAATCTGAAATCTGTATATTTCTCTGATCAAGATAATTTACTTACGAAGTTTTACCTTCCAGTCTTATCTAATTCGATAAAGTATGACCGGATTGCAGGATATTTCTGTTCCGATTCTTAGCGATAGCGGCAAAAGGGATTTCGAAGAATTAATTTCATATGATAGATAATCAAACCACATTGTTAAATAAACTTATTGATAAATGTACAAATCCAGGGGAGGTAACCTCTTTCTATCGGTTAATAAATAACACGGATGATCCTGGTAAATTATACGAAATATTGGGACTTAGAAAGGAGCATTTTACAAACATCGCCATTGAAACATTAGATATTTTAGAAGGCGAAAAAGCTTTTAAAGCTGGTTGGCTTGATTTCAAATGGAAACTGTCGGCATTCTATACCGTTCAAGATGTTTTTGATGCCCCACTTTATAAACTACAGGACGAAAAAAGCTTGTTTCATCAATGGTATTTCTATTATGAAAGCAGGTACCTCCTTATAGAAACTATTATGTGTGGCTTAAACGGCTTCACGGCTTCTATTGGTTTGCTTCTACGACTCTTCTTAGAGTTTAATATCTTACAGACTTATTTCTATGGGAAACTTAGGGAGTCTCAAGATTATGGATTGTTAGAAAATTACTTTAAAAATCGCTTTAATCCGAGATGGAACACCATATTGAACAAGCCAATGCCGCCGGATAACTTTTGCAAACCTATAAAAAAGCGATTAGATACCCATCTTAAGGGATTATCTGAATCTTCTGCACACCCGTATCAACCAATTCATTCCCCAAAACATTCTGGCTCTTTTTTACCAGAACAAACACTCGAAAGGGCTTTCTTTTTCCATCAAATTTCAATGATAGTGGAACCTGTTTTGTGGCTATACTATGTGAATTTCCCTATGTTGTTGCATCCCGTCGATATTCAGAGAAAGTTTGGATTTAACGCACCAGTGGGTTTGTTTATTGATGAGCAAGGTGGAGAAATCATTAAGCAGTCTTTTTCTGCAAACGATTATAAATATTTTTTAGATTACTCTATGAAAACTAGCGATTACAGGGATCTGATAGGATTCTATACATCAAAAAATGATATGACCGAAGAAGAAATAATCGCAACTTGGAACGAAAAGGAAGATGGGGCTTTAAAGAGTATTAAGCATGGTCATTGTATATGGATGGCTAAAATGCGTGGCTTAAAAGAAGTCATGGCATTGAAATTGATGGAGGAGCTACCTCATAGTATAGACAAAATCCCTGATTTGCTAAACTACGACAGTTGGAAAGATTATTACAAAAAAGTCAAATAAGCGTACACTTCTTGAGGCAGCAGGCAGAAAAGCGCATTGAGCGGATAATTGCAGAAGTATGGGGAGAGGGAACCGGTTAAAATGAATAAAAACATAATTTCCAAGCCAATAGATACTGCTTATCGAAACATTAGGCAGATTCTTGAAGATGCCAGAAAGACCGCTTACTCTGCCGTCAATGTTGCTATGGTTCAGGCGTA
>VGXX01000013.1 GCA_016873155.1 Planctomycetota bacterium
AAAAAACCAAATTGAAAACGAATATTTTTGATATCCAAAATAACTACTTTTGCTTTTCCCAGTTCAGAGTAAAATCGTCAATTAATTCCAGACGATCTTTTACAAATTGCCTTTCAAAGGTATCGTCATCGGGTAATCCCTCGGTTAAATCACATTGCAAACCCAGTACTTTGCACGTGAGGATTAAATTATCTTTATCGTCCGTATTTGCAACGATATCTATGAATTGGTATGCGACAATAAGCCCTAAGCACCGGAATCCATCCATAGGTATCTGGGAAGTGTCACATACCGCCTGACCTGTCAAATCAGCGCCGCCTCCGCCTGAAACAATGTATACCGGTAGTTGCATACTGCCTGTTTGATCTGTTTTGCAAATCCGTTGGTAATTATGTTCATGTCCGCTGATAACCAGGACTATATTATTGGTCGTGTTGTTGAAAATCTTTGCATACCGATCCCGAAACCTCGATGCCTTTGATTTGTTGTCCATCAGGTCCAGGCACCCATGAAACCCGATCGAATACTGCGGATAGTGTACAAAAACAATTTTCGGCCCACTGAACTGCTTTAATTCAGCTAAAAACCATTGGAACTGTTCTTCGTCGTCTGGCAACGAAGAATTTAATGCTATGAATTTTATCTTTAATCCATCGGTTTCTTTGACAAAAGAATACCATGACTGCCCGTCTTTCGTTTCACATAACACCTCTTTTAAATAAGAAATATATGCGGGATCCAACTTGCCGCAGATTTCATCGCACAAAACCCGACGGCTCCTCGTTTTTAACTGTGCATCCGGAATCGATTCGATCGCCAGATACAAGTTCTTTTTTAATGTTTCTATATCGTTCAAAAGGCCTGACTGGGAGGATACCTGCTCTTTGGATTTATTTACAGTACCTATTTTTTCTAACAGATCCTTTATAATCGCATCCACCTTTTCGCCAAATATAAGTTCGTGATTACCAATAACGGGGTACAGGGGTATCGTTTTATATCGCAGTTCACCCCCTTCCCCAACCCCTTCCACCAGGGGCGGGGAATGCTCATTGTCCCCTTGTATTCCTCCCCCTGTCCCCCTCCCTGAGGGGGAGAAAGTCCTCCCCCTGTCCCCCTCTGGAGGGGGAGGAGGGAGGTTTAGATGGGGGTGGACTGTTACCATTTTACTTCCCGCATAGTTATTGGTAATTACTTCTAAAAATCTTTCAAATTCGTCACAATAAACCATATCTCCTGAGAATAAGATAAAATCAGGGTTCCGCTCCCGTATAACCTTAGCTATTGCATTGTGTTTTACCTGTGGTTTTTCTCTCGTTTTAATATCTCTGCGGGTGTCTCCGTAGGCAATAAAATGTAAAGCCCTGGCATAAAGTTCCTGGGAAAAAAGAAAGAGGACGATTATGACATTGATTATCAGCAGGAATATTTTGGTCTGTTTACGCATGTTTGTTAATCCTTCAGGGCACGTTCCAAAGGTATGGAGATATGGTTGAACTCCACCCCTCCTTCGCAAGGCAGTGTCATTGAATTAAGAAAAAGTTTCGCCCTTTCAGGGCTAAAAATGTTATTGCATCACATACCCAGGGCGTTGCCCTGGGCTATGCTCTTTCAGCCCTTGGGGCTTTCTCTGCTAGGGCAATTCCGGTGGCGACCAATGCCCTCGTACGAAGGCTTCTACCTATCGTAAGAGCCCAGATCACCGCAGATATTAATAACCCCCTTGGTCCCCCTTTGTTAAGGGGGATTGAGGGGGTTGTAACTCTGCGTTCTCAGCGCACCCGGCGGTGAACTGTTATTACCTGTCTTATTACTTTACCTGAAAATACCATCCTAGACGCTAACCGTTTTTACCGTTTCCCAGATACCGTGCAGGTTACAACGGGTTAAAATTCTCAGGGTGGCAGACTCCTTGACGGCTACGGGAATAGTTACCTTTGCCTGGGGACAGAGGGGTGAAAATTCTATCCGTGAAACCAGATCGGTTCCCAGATACGCCTCGATCCACTGTATATAATGATTTGAAGTCATTGGATGCAGGCTTTCACCAATCTGAATGTCCAGGTTAAACGGTTCGCCATTCTTTATGTTTATGGGCCACTGAACCACCGGGGCGTGACCTTTCTCTTTTGGGGTTTTATTGAGGGGGTCTTTTACACGGTTAACGTTCTGAAACCAATCCACCTCGTCAGCGCTGACACTTTTTAAAGAACCGACAATAGTAGCCAATCCCGCGGTAACGGCGGAAATCCCGACTGTTTTCAAAAATTTCCTTCTATCAAAGCCTTGCATAACACTTCCTCCCACTAAAAAATAAGAACTTTAAGTTAAATTAAAACTACCCTGCACAAAAAGTAAATTACATACTACAAATATATACAATAGTGTCAAGCCTAATTATATGTTCAGAAATTTCAAAGGTGCAGTTGTAGTGTGAACTTTAGTTCACATAACAGGATATAAGCGAACTGAAGTTCGCGCTACATTGAAAAAGCGGACGAATGTCTAATTATAAATGTCTCAGAAATTTATAAGATAAGACTTGACGGGATGGAGATAAAAAATATAATGGTGAACATGAGTTCACCTATAGATAAAAATCTATGATTAAACCATTAACTAAAAAACAGTTGAAATTTTTGTCATTTCTGAAGGAACGTCTTCAGGAAATGGGCTATCCACCAACTGTACGAGAAATTATGGATGGGCTCGGGCTTTCCAGCACCAACATTGTAAAAAAATACCTCGATATCCTGGAGCGCAAAGGATACATCAGGAGGCAATTCAACAGTCCCCGTGCGATTGAGATTATTGAGGCGTCTGCCGGGAGCCAGGAATTAATGTCAGTTCCGATTGTGGGAAGGGTTCGAGCTGGGGCACCGCATCCAGCCATAGAAGATGTCGAAGGATACCTTTCTGTAGATAGAACGATATGCCGCAGCAACCATGCCTTTTTTTTGCGGGTGGTGGGAGACAGCATGATTGAGGCGCACATACAGGAGGGAGACCTTGTACTCGTTAGACCGCAGCCTGTGGCCAATAACGGGGAGATCGTGGTTGCCCTCATCAATGACGAAGCCACCGTAAAGCGGTTTTATAAAAAGGGGCATACGATACAACTAAAACCAGAACATCCAACCATGAAACCGATCATTATTAAAGAGGGGCAGGGCGATGTTCACATCATTGGCAAGGTTACAACCGTGATAAGGCAATTGGATAAATAATAATTGTTTGGTGAGATTATGATTACGGAAATCAACGAAACGATCAAGGTGGGAGCCATCTTTGGCGATAATAAAAAGAAACTTAAACCTGTCTGGTTTATATGGAGTAGCCGAAAGTACCTCGTACAGGAAATTACCTATGTTTGGACAGAAAGGATGGGAAAGGCCGTCATGCACCATTTTACAGTCACGGACGGCGCTAACCTTTTTTCCATCTCTTATAATACCGATACCCTTGTATGGACACTTCATTCCATAGAAACGGCAGGTTAGCGTTCCAGCCTGGACAAGCCGGAATCAAGCAGGAAAGGAATTACGGCAAATTTTAGATTTACAATTTTTTAAATCTCAAATCGTAATTCGTAAATCCTACATTCGTGGTGAAAATCAAATAGCGCATACACTCAATATCTTTACAGGGGTTACGATGGATAAGACTATTATGCACATCGACATGAACGCCTTCTTTGCCTCGGTAGAACAACAGGTGAATCCCACCCTCAGAGGAAAACCCATTGCGGTAATTGGTTCTAATGAGAGAACGGTAGTGACCACCTCTTCTTACGAGGCGCGGGCCTATGGGGTCAAGACAGGCATGACCAAATACGAGGCGAGGCGGTTGTGCCCTCATATTATCCTCGTGGCAGGCGACACAGGCCGTTATACGGACACCTGCCGTCGGCTTGTCGGGATATACCGGCAATATACCCCCATCGTAGAGGTTTACTCCGTAGACGAGGCGTTTCTGGATGTCACGGGTTCGATTCCTCTCTTTGGCAATGTTGGGGTTATTGCCAAAAATATTAAGAAAGAAATTCGCAAGACCCTTGGAAGGCTGACCTGTTCTATCGGTGTCGCACCCAATAAACTCCTGGCAAAGCTGGGCAGCGATATGAAAAAACCCGATGGGCTTGTCGTTATCCAACAGGGGGATATTGGCAGGTTGCTGGAACACTTACCTGTACGTGAACTCTGGGGTATCGGCCCGCGTCTTGAAATGCATTTGGCCACAATGGGAATCAAGACTTGCGGCGAGTTGGGGCGGGCATCCATACACGTATTAAAGAACCGGTTCGGCGTGATTGGAGAACGGCTGAAGCTCATGGCACAGGGCATAGACGATAGCACTGTCATACCCCTGGAGCATGAAGCTGATGCCAGGTCGGTTGGACACAGTATGACCCTTGACAGGGATGTGAGCGATAGGGAAACACTGGAACGACATATCCTTCAGTTATCTGAGATGGTAGGCAGACGCCTGCGTCGCGGAGGATATGCGGGCAGGACGGTAGCCCTTACCCTGCGCTATCCTGATTTCAATACCTTTACAAGACGCAGTACCGTGGAAACGTGTATGAATAGCAGCATAGATATTTACCTTGCAGCAAGTGAGATACTCAATACGGTACGACTCCAGCAGCCCATACGGCTGATAGGGGTCAGTGTTTGCAACCTCACGAAGAACACCGTTCAGATACCACTCTTCAGCGCAGACCGGGTTAAACAGGCGGCTATGCACACCATGGATACAATAAACGATCGCTACGGGGATTTCTGTATTACGTGGGGCACATTAATCGAACGCTATTATCATAAGGGTGTTATTTCCCCGGCATGGCGACCCGCCGGAGTCAAATGCGTCAACCTCTCTACGCAGAAGGGTAAAAACGCCAGGGAAATATAGTGGACGAATTAAAAAGGTATACATAATACACCCTCCCCCTGCCCCTCCCATCGTTCGACTGAGCTCACGACGAAGTCAAGGGCGGGGAGATAAAGTAAGCCTCTCAATAATGGTAGATGCAGGAATTTCCTCTCCCCCGGTGGGAGAGGTCAGGTGAGGGGGATGTATACTTAATTTTGTCATTCACTATAGTTCACCGGAGGAAAAAGACTTGACAAATAGCTGAACTATTACCTTCTTTCTCCCTGTCCGTTATTTACTGGTATAGTTGTCATGACGGCATCCTCTGACCACATTGAAGATGGAGGATTTTTGTTATCATATTCTCAAGCAGTAACGTAATGTTGGCATTATAATCAAGATATTCAAGTGACGTCTTGATGGTATTCAAAATACGGAATAACACATCTTCAGACAGCGACCGGCTTCTTGTGGCTAATGCATCCCTCCAATCGGTATGATAAACAGGCAAATCATCGCTCCCTATTTTGCAGACAAGCAAGTCACGGTAATACATAAGAAATGAGAACAGGAGTTCCTTAACGTACAAACGTTTCTCTTCCAAAATATCTAAATCCTGGATATGCCATTCACTGAACAATTCTTTTGAAAAAGTCAAATTGTCATTGATTTCTAATTTCAAAAGCCGGTCAACAAGCCAGTTTTTCTTTTCAAGAGCGCTCGTACCGGAAAGCAGGGTTGCCCTTTCTATGCTGCCATTGGAAATGAATGCCAGCCGTTCTGCCTGTTTATCATCCAATTTAAAGTGGTTTACAAGGATGTTTTTTACGACGGCTACTGATAATGGGGAAAACCTTACGATTTGACATCTTGACCGGATTGTTTCTTTAAGAGATTCAAGAGATGTTACGATGAGTATAATAATGGCATACGAAGGAGGCTCTTCCAGAGTTTTTAACAAACAGTTGGAAGCTTCTTCGTTCATCTTATCCGCAGACTGGATAATTACCATTTTATACCTGGATTCCAAAGGTTTGACCTTCAGGACATCCTGAAGGTATTTTAATTGTTCTATTTTAATCACCCGGCTGTTTTTTTCAGGCAGTATAAAAAATAAATCTGAGAAATTATCACCGGTGATTCTTTGACAATTATTGCAGGCGTCACACGCCTCCAGGGCGGGATGTTTACAAAATATTGTCTTTGCAAGTTCTCTGGAAAATGAGGTTTTACCCACACCTTCCTGACCCGCAAAAATATAAGCGTGCGCCAGGTGGTTATTTCTGATAGCATTTTGAAACAATTCTACAACACGCTCTTGGCAGGCTACACTTTTAAAAGACATGAAAAATTATGATTTGAATAACGGTAAAACTAATGCTTTATGAATATTAATGAATAAGCACTGCAAGGAATGGTAAATTAAAGGCAATTGAAACTTCTTCTTAATTATTCCTCTTCCTCCTCTTCCTCTTCCTCTTCCTCTTCCTCCTCCTCCGCTTCTTCCTCCTCCTCTTCTTCCTCCTCGGTTTCGAGTATTGCCACAATATCACCAACCTTCACTACGTCACCCTCTTGTGCAAGAATTTCTACCAATCTCCCCGATACGGGGGCAGTGACGTTAAAAGTTGTTTTTTCTGTGATCATTTCAACAATATCTTCACCTTCTTCAACTTCCTCATCTTCCTCAATATACCAAAAAGAAACGGTTGCTTCGTCTCCGTTGTTTTCATCTACCTCAGGTAATTCTACTTCGACTCTCATATAGGTTCTCCTTTATCGATGCAGTAGATCTATAAAAAAGTTTATGCTTAACAAAAGGTCTCCTTGTATTTTTAAAGGACGGTATTATACTTAACGGTAATTTGCTTGTCAAGCATCAAGGTAATAATACAAAATTATTTAAAAAGGTCGTTTTTATTGGTAATTTATAACTTCTTAACCCTTTTAATAATATAGATATAAAATAACTTGACTTAATTAAAAATATAGTTTAAAATTCCTTCTCATAAGCTAAATTTTATGTTGCATGATTTTAACAAATTTTACAATTTCCTGAAATCTTTTAGCATAATGCACCTTTGTGTTTATGTTAATTAAGGTAATAGAGAAGGTCGGGAAGGGTTGATCTAAGAAGAATGTCATTTATATTATTAGATTATTAATAAAAAACTGGAGAAATGAGAAAAACAGCATATTAGATGTTTTATAAAACGCATTTTATAGTTATGAAAAATTATTTTTCGATTATCAGTGTGCTGTTTTGGTTTGGTGATTATCACTTAAAGATGATCATTATGGATCTAAAAGAAATATTCTTTAATAAGTGCAATTTGGTTAAACCAGGAAGCAGAGTACATAAATGGTGGTGTAGCTTTGTGTTTAAAATATCTTACATGGCTATATTATCCAGGATACATACTATATTTTATGATACTCAGTTCTTAAGAAGTGTTTCTATAAGATCGTAACCTTCATTTCTTTTCCGTTTAGATTGACATTTCTCTTCGGTCGTACCTCTCCAAAAGTTTTATCCAGCTTTACTTTTCCCGATCTTGGTTTCTCATTATCTTTTACACAATGAAGGCCGTTTTTATTTATTTCTGGAGGGTAAGCCGATAGATCGGCTCACGAAATAACATGCAAATATCCCAACTACTGATGTACCTCCCTATCCCCGCTTGTATTGCCCTTGGATACTTCATTTGTATCCTCGTTTACAGGAAAAGGCAATCGGCCAGCGAAAAGAAGCTAAAGCATCTCATTGAAGAATCAACGAGAGAGGCTGAAAAAGTTAAGAAAGAAGCCGAGCTTGCAGCAAAGGCCGAACTTTATCAGCGGAGGGAGGCTTTTGAGAAAGAAACGCAAGAAACCAGGATGGAATTGAAGCAGCAAGAAAGAAGGTTAAGTAAAAGAGAAGACAACATGGAACGCAAGATGGAGTTACTTACAAAGAAGGAACGGTACATTGACACTCTTTCTGCTAATTTTGCCTTAAAAGAGAAAAAAATAGATGAAAAAAGACTGGAACTTGAGAAAGTCATAGAGGAAGAAAATAACGCGCTCCTGAAAATCTCTCATTTATCCAGGGAAGAAGCTGAAAAGCTTCTGTTGGGCCGGCTGGAAAAGGAACTCGATATCAAATGCGCCGAAGTGATTTCAAAAAAAATGACAGAGGCAAAAGAGAATGCGGAACAAAATGCCGCATCGTTAATTAGTACGGCAATCCAGCGATGCGCCGCAACTCATACGGCTGAAAATATTGTAAGCTCGATAGAACTTCCCAATAACGAAATGAAAGGACGCATCATCGGACGTGAAGGAAGAAATATCAGGGCATTTGAAAAAGCGACCGGAATCGATGTTATTGTGGACGACACCCCTGGTGTAATCGTGCTTTCCGGGTTCGATAGTGTGCGACGTGAGATTGCAAGGCAGTCGATGGAGAAATTGATCCTCGACGGCAGGATTCACCCTGCGCATATTGAAGAAATTGTGAAAGAAACAGAAAAAGAAATTGAACAGGTTATCCAGGAAACAGGGAAGCAAACGTGTTTTGAATTGAGTATCCATAACGTTCATCCGGAGTTAATAAAACTGCTTGGCAGGCTTAAGTATAGAACAAGTTACGGGCAAAACCAGCTTCAGCATTCTATCGAAGTCAGTAACCTCATGGGTATTATTGCCGGTGAATTAAAACTGGACGTCCCTCTGGCAAAAAGATGCGGTCTTCTGCACGACATCGGCAAGGCTATTGGTCCTGAAATGGAGGGCACCCATGCCGTTGCCGGCGCTGACCTTGCAAAACGGTATGACGAAAGACCCGAAGTGGTGAACGCAATTGGCGGCCATCATGAGGAAAAACCGGTTGAATCCATTTACACGGTGCTGGTGAGCGCCACAGATGCCATTTCAGCCGGAAGGCCTGGCGCAAGAAGAGAAACCCTGGAAAAATATATTAAACGGCTTGAAAAACTCGAAAGTATAGCGACTTCCTTTAGCGGCGTCGAAAGCGCCTATGCCATCCAGGCAGGAAGAGAGGTGCGGGTGATGGTATGCCCTGACAAGGTGAATGACAAGATTGCCGCAAAGATGTGTTACGACATTGCCAGAGAAGTTGAGGAACAGTTAGAGTATCCCGGAGAAGTCGTTGTTACGGTCATTCGGGAGACACGCTTTGTTGAACATGCAAAGTAGTGTATATGCATACAGAATTTGATGTAATCGTGGTCGGGGCCGGGCATGCAGGTTGTGAAGCGGCTCTTGCGTCTGCACGGATGGGAATGAGCACTGCACTGCTCACGATAAACCTGGACACGATTGCACAGATGTCATGCAATCCCGCCATCGGCGGCCTTGCAAAGGGGCAATTGGTTCGGGAAATAGACGCCCTTGGCGGAGAGATGGCAAAGGTGACCGATGAAACGGGCATCCAGTTCCGTATGCTTAACACCAAAAAAGGCCCCGCCGTCCATTCCCCCCGTGCACAGGCCGATAAAAAAGCCTATCAGTTTTCCATGAAGAATCGTGTGGAGAACCAGAGCAACCTCTTCATAAGGCAGGAAATTGTTGACGACCTCATCGTCGATAATAAAAAAGTGGTGGGACTCATTGGCCAAAGTGGCATTAAATATAAAGCAAAGGCCGTTATCCTTACCACGGGCACATTCCTAAAAGGGCTTATCCATATTGGCGAATTTACGACCTCAGGCGGACGGACCGGAGAACTCTCGTCCGAAAAATTGTCAGATTCTTTGCGGAGGAATGGGTTTGAGGTGGGGAGACTGAAGACAGGCACTTCACCTAGACTCAATGGCCGCACCATTGATTATAAACCGCTAACATCGCAGAACGGAGACGAAGATCCCCAACCTTTCTCATTTTCGACAAAAAAGATAACCTGTTCTCAGGTCCCCTGTTATATTACATACACAAATCCCACCACGCACAGAATTATTACGTCTAACCTGAACCGCGCTCCACTCTATACCGGACAGATTAAGTCTGTGGGGCCTCGATACTGCCCCTCATTAGAAGACAAGGTCGTTCGTTTTTCAGGGAAAGACCAGCACCAGATATTTTTGGAACCTGAGGGTTTGAATACTTTAGAGGTTTATTGTAACGGAATTTCTACCAGTATGCCTCATGACGTCCAGGAGGCTATCGTTCATTCTATTACCGGCTTGGAATCCGCTGAGATTGTGCGGTATGGTTATGCCATCGAATACGATTTTGTGCCGCCAACGCAGCTCCATCCGTCGTTAGAAACAAAACTTGTGGAAAACCTTTTTCATGCCGGACAGATTAACGGAACTTCCGGTTACGAAGAGGCGGCAGCGCAGGGGATCATGGCCGGTATCAATGCGGTCTTAAAAATACAGGGAAAAGAACCTTTTGTCCTCAACCGTTCAGAAGCTTACATCGGTGTGCTTATTGATGATCTTGTTACAAAAGGCACGCAGGAACCGTATCGGATGTTTACGTCTCGTGCGGAATACCGGCTTCTCCTTCGACAGGACAACGCCGACAGAAGGTTAATGAAGTATGGATACCGTTATGGGCTTATCTCCGACTGGCAGTGGGGCAAATTACAGGAAAAAGAGCGCACCATTTCGGAGATTCTCACCTATATGGATAAAAAAACCGTAGGACCTAATACCCTAACAAAGATATTGAGTCGTCCGGACAGGACTTTTGAGTCCTTGCTTACTGTAGATGACGGGCTTCGTCAAAGGCACGTCCCGAAAGAAATAAGAGAGCAGGTGGAAATCGAGGTGAAATATAAGGGATACATATATCGCCAGCAGATACAAATAGAGAAGTTCAAAAAGATGGAAGATTATAGAATTCCCCAGGGAATTGATTACTCCAGAATTCCCGAACTCAGAAAAGAATCCCGCCAGAAACTCTCCCACATCCGTCCCATTTCCTTAGGACAGGCGTCACGTATTTCAGGGGTATCCCCAGCCGACATTTCAATCCTCATGATTTATCTTGCGGGGAAAAGATGATAGGAAATTGCTTTTCCCTTAAGACTGAGCGATAGTAAAACAAAAACGAAGGAAAGAGATCCCTTTGATTTGCTTAATCCAAAATGATGCAGCGAGCGATAATTCGCCGCCGACTGCCTCCCTGTTTGGATCTCCTGTCGATAATCCCCGCCGGATGCGACTCATCTGCAAAGAGGTCCTGGAGAATTAGGTCAATCTTCTCCTGCGACCTTCCAAGAACGGAAGCGAGGAGACCACAGATAACGGAACCGATGCCCAAAATAATCTGGAGCTGCGTCTGTGTCTTCGCGTTCGTAGAGCCAGCCATAACGAGGGAAAAGAAGATGAGGAAGAAATTGAAACGCTGGCCGAGAAGATTCTCGATGAAGGCGCGCTCCTGGCTCATGTCCCATACGGGTGACGTCTTGTCACGTTCAGCCGTTGTTTGTTTCGGGTGAACTTCGTCTTGGTTCTGGCTCATGGTAGAGTCTCCACGACGCGCGAACGCTGCCTAACAATGATTATACAGTCTGTATAAAACGGCAAACACATACTGTCTCTATATATTTAAGAAGTTGCCACGTCTTCTTATCACGCATTGTAACTTATTTAGCAGCAAGCTTTTTCTGCATTTTCGCCAATCGCCCATTCCGGATTAGCCTTCTTTTATTAAACGAGATTGAATTTTTTCTGGATTTTGTCTTAAATCAAGAACTGCAAAGACAACGATTCTTTTTCTCTCTATTTTGTAATAAATTCCAAAAGGAAATTTCGATATTAATCCACGACGAAAATCCTTATACATTTTTGGACAGGTCTTAGGATGCCTATTAATGAATTTCAATTTAGCATCAACGCAACGGATAAATTCTTCACCTAAACCAGAAGATATTTCATCGTAAAAATTGAAGGCCTCAAACAAATCCAATTCAGCCCGCGGCTTGATGAAAATTTTAAGGTTCATTTTTCTTCAATATTCTGGACTTTACTTCTTCCCACGTAGAGCCTTGTTCCGGATTAGCTTCATGCTCTTTAAGACGTTCGTCTAATATTTTTTTGTGAGATTCTGTAACCGGCAAAACATCTTCTTGTGAAGATAAAGAATCCCATAACTCGTTAATAAGTAACAGTTTTTCAGAATTTGATAATTTTCTTAATTCTGGAATTGTGTCAATAATCATGTGAAAATTTTAGCTTATTTTGGAAATTTATTCAATATACTATTTTAGCTAACGCCTAAATTCAGCCGCCACGCTTTAGCGTAGTCGGCTGTAATGACGAGAGCGAAGGGCTTCACGAATACGGTCCCTGAGTTTCGGCTTGTGACCCATCTTCGAGATGTCTGCTGGATGCTCGTTTACACTGCCCGAGTCTATTCTTATGGAGCGAGCTTGTTGCACAGGTTTCTCTCCTCTGCTGACAAGGTCAAAGACTATGAGAAGATAGCAAGATGATAGAAAATTGCTTTTCCCTTATGACTGAGTAATAGTAAAACAAAAACGAAAAAGATTACAAGCTTTTTTTAATTCTTTCAGCTAAATTGAACACCAAAGAAGATAGAAAATGGAAAAGATGTCATAAAAGTATAGGAGCATTATAAGATGAAGGGTTAATCTGTTCGATCCCATCATTATTATCTACGAACACACGGAGGAAATGTGATCTTTTATTCCATGCAGGAAATTTCAAACTGACAACGTAACAGTTTCCGTTGTATGATCATTGGAAATAAAGCGTTTCAGATGCGTTATTCTTATGTTATATTCATCGTCATCAGGAATTCGGCGTTGGTCTTTGATTTTGCCAGCCTGTTTTTGAGCAGTTCCATGGCTTCTACAGGATTCATTTCATTGAGTACCTTCCTGAGCATCCACATACGTTTAATTTCCTCAGGGTTTACGATCAATTCTTCCTTTCGGGTGCCAGAACGGGTAATATCTATTGCGGGAAATAATCTGCGGTCAGCCAATTTTCTGTCAAGATGGAGTTCCATGTTACCTGTGCCCTTAAACTCCTCGAAAATTACCTCATCCATCCTGCTCCCCGTATCTATCAAAGCTGTCGCGATGATCGTGAGACTGCCGCCCTCTTCGATATTCCTTGCCGCGCCAAAAAATCTCTTGGGTTTCTGTAGCGCGCTGGCATCCACGCCGCCTGAAAGGATTTTTCCGCTGTGAGGGACTTCGGTATTGTACGCACGCGCTAACCGGGTAATGGAATCAAGTAAAACGACGACGTCCCTGCCGTATTCCACCATCCGCTTTGCCTTTTCGATTACCATTTCGGCCACCTGGATGTGCCGGCTGGCAGGCTCATCAAACGTTGAGCCAATGACCTCGGCGTCAACGGACCGGTCCATATCGGTTACCTCTTCAGGCCTTTCATCGATTAACAGGATAATCAAATAAACCTCAGGATGATTCTTCGTTATACTGTTTGCAATTTTCTGCAGTAAGACGGTTTTCCCCGTACGCGGAGGCGCTACAATCAAACCTCTCTGTCCCTTTCCGATGGGGGTAACCAGGTCCATAATCCTTGTTTCAAGCTCGGCAGACTCTTTTTCTAAAAAGAGCCTTTCTGTGGGATGCAAGGGTGTCAGATCGTCAAAAACGATTTTTTCACCCATGATCTCCGGATTCTCAAAATTGATGGCCTCTACCCGCAACAAAGCAAAATATCTCTCCGTATCCTTGGGAGGTCTGATCTGACCGGATACCACAGCTCCCGTTCTTATCCCGAACCGGCGGATTTGAGAAGGGGAGATGTAAATATCATCCGGGCATGGCAAGTAATTGTAATCCGGCGACCGTAAGAATCCAAATCCTTCCGGAAGCACCTCAACAACGCCCTCTCCGTACATAAGACCATTCTGATTGACACGTTCTTTAAGAATTTTGAAGATCAGGTCTTGTTTCTTAAGCCCTGTGTACTCTTTAATGCCTTCTCTTTTTGCCGTATCCTGTAATTCTTTGATGGTCATCTTTTGCAATTCAGTGATGTGCATTTCGCCTTTTTTTATTTCTTCGTATTTTTCGTTTGTTTCCTGATCTACTACCACAGGTTCTTTTTTACCGCTCGTTACTGCCATAAAATTTTCCTCCTTAATGATAAATTAGGTTTTGCCACAGAGAACCTGGCGCGGCCTCTGGCCGCAACCAAATTCGAAATACGAAACAATTTCAAATGACAAATGACAAAAAACTCAATGCTCAAAACTTTGCGTAAGCCTCATTTAATCAATGCCTTACGGTTATGCAGTTTGAAAAACAAGCATAAAAAACAAGAAGTTGATGGATAGTAGTACAGAGGAAAATCCTCTGGGGTCTCGGTGACCTCTATGGCGGTTTTTAAATTTCTTCGATGTAGAGTTGCCAGAACTCCTTTACCTGTCTAAAGGTATTGTCTACCGCAAAATTATTGTCAATAATGTAATCTGCGTTCTTTTTTTTATTTTCCAAAGCCATTTGGAACCGTTCTCTTTTGTCCAATTCCTCGTCTTTCCAATGCCTGCTGATTCGGCTTCGCTCCAGCCTGTGACCTCTGCCGGTATTTACAAAAATAATGAAATCACATATCGAGGAGAGGTCAGATTCCTCTAGTAATGCAGCGTCGATGACAATAGCCTTTCGTCTCCCCTGGTTTTCAATTTCAGCAATCTTTGATTTTATCCGCTCAATGACGATGGGATGCAAGATGCTGCAGAGGTCATCTAAACATGTCTTGTCCTGAAATACAATTTCCGCAAGTCTTGAGCGATCAATTTTGCCATAGATATCCAGCACCGTGTTCCCAAACCTTTTCACAATTTTATCTTTCAGTTCCTGCACAAGAAACAGTCGATGGCACATCTCGTCGGCGTCGATATATTCAGACCCCATGGAAGCAAGCATGCGACCTATGGTGCTCTTCCCGCTCGATATGCCGCCTGTTATGCCAATGATCTTGGGGTGACGGTTCACTCTGTTTCCATCCAGTTTTTTCCGGTCTTTATGTTTATCTTAACGGGAACGTTCAGGGTGACTGCATGACTCATTTCCTCTTGTATCATGGAACGTGTTGGCGCCAGTTTGTCTTCCTGTACTTCAAAGAGTAATTCGTCATGTATCTGGAGTATCATCTTTGCCCCATACTCACCCTTCTTCAGTTTTACATGGATGTTATTCATGGCGACCTTGATTAAATCAGCCGCAGTGCCTTGAATAATCGTATTAACAGCAATGCGTTCTGCAAGGTTTCTGCGTTTTTTGTCTTCGGAACGAATATCGGGCACAGACCGTTTTCTGTTAAAAAGCGTTTGTACATAACCACACGCTTTTGCTTCTTCTATGACCCGGTCTCTGTATTTTTTAACGCCGTGATATAAACCGAAATAGGCATCGATAAATGCACGTGCCTCTTCCAAAGTCAGTCCGGTATCCCTGGAAAGCCCAAATTCACTGAGTCCATAAATGATTCCAAAATTAACTGCCTTTGCATTACGTCTCATCTCTGAAGTCACGCCTTCTATTGGCACGTTATAAATGGCAGAGGCCACAACTGAATGGATATCTTTGTCCTGTCGAAACGCCGTTATCAAAGCAGCGTCTTCGGAAAAATGCGCAAGGATGCGTAATTCTATCTGTGAATAATCAGCCGATAAAAAAAGAGTGTCTTTCTCAGAAGGAACAAACGCACGTCGAATTTCCCTCCCAATATCAGTCCGAATGGGAATATTTTGAAGGTTCGGCTCGCTGCTGCTGAGTCGTCCTGTGGCCGTCACTGTCTGATTGAACGAGGTATGTACCCTGCCTGTGCCCGGATTTATCATGTCCGGCAAGGCATCGACATACGTATTTTTTAACTTGGTGAGTTGCCGATATTCCAGCACTAATTTTGGCAAGGCATGACGCCACGCAAGGGTGCTTAGGACGTTTGCATCTGTCGACGAACCCGTTTTGATTTTTCGCAAACGCGGCAATTCGAGTTTTTCAAAGAGAATTTCACTCAATTGTTTGGGTGAATCGATATTAAACTCGTGTCCGGCTGAAGTATAAATTTCCTTTTCGAGTTGCTGTAATTTTGTGGTTAACCAGGAGGACATCTCTTTTAAAACATGGGTTTCCAGCGATATCCCATTCCATTCCATCTCTGCCAAAACGTAAATCAGAGGAATCTCAATATTCTGGAACAGATGCCATAGTCCTTCTTTTTTTAGCAGTGGTTCCATGATAGTGGCCAATCGGTATGCAACATCGGCGTCCTGACAGGCATATTGACACACCTTATCAACCGCTACCCGATCCATCGTAATCTGTTCTTTTCCGGAACCAATCAACTCTGAGGTGGTTATCGTCTTGTACGAGAGGTATTCAAAGGCGATGTCGTCCAGGTTATGATTTCTTTTCGCGGGATTCAGTAAGTATGAGGCAATCATGGAATCGAATACAATTCCTTGTAAAAAAACATTATTATTTCTGAGCACCAGGAGATCGTATTTAATATTTTGTCCAATTTTCTTGATATTATCGTCTTCTAAAACTGTTCGTATTTTTGGAAGCACTGCGTTTGCATCCAAATGTTCTATTCCGCTCGGTGTCATCAAAGGCAGGTAATACGCCTCTTTTTCCTGCCAGGAAAATGAGATACCCACTATCTGTGCCTGGAGGGGCTTGGCGTTGGTTGTTTCCAAATCGACGGCAAATACTTTCTGATTCTTTAATTGCCCAAAAAATTCATGGAATTTTTCGCCGGTATTTATGAGGTGATACCGTGTTTCCTCGGTCTTTGCCGTTGCAACCATGTCTGCAAGGAGTGTATTGAATCCAAATTCCCTGAACAGTTTTTTGAGTTTAGTGTTTTCAGTCGTATCTAATTTGCAGGCATTCATATCTATCGGGATAGGGATTTCGCTATAAAGTTTTAAAAGTTTTTGAGAAAGCCTTGCCTGATCAGAAAACAACCTTAAATTTTCCTGCCTTTTCTTTCCGGAAATTTGATCGATGCTTGAAAGGACGGATTCCAGAGATCCCCATTTTTGGATAAGTTCCAACGCAGTTTTATTGCCAATGCCCGGCACGCCAGGCACATTGTCCGAGGAATCTCCCGAAAGGGACAGAACGTCAACTACCTGTTCCGGACGAATGCCTTTTTCCCTATAAAGGGTTTCCTGGTCGATCATCACACCTTTTTTTGCATTGAATATCTTTACCTGCGGACTTAATAATTGTTCCATGTCTTTATCTGAAGTCGCTATGATGATTTCAAGATTTTTTTCGGATAGTTTTTTTACCAGGGCGCTAATGATATCGTCAGCCTCGTATCCCCTGGCCGCGTAAATAGGAATATTGTATGCCCTGACGACCTTATAAATTAAGGGAATCTGCGCCTGTAACTCATCAGGCGTCGGTTTACGGTTTGCTTTATATTCAGCGTAACTGTTATGTCTATGAGTGGCATATTTTGTGTCAAATACCACTACTACATACTCAGGGTGATGCTCCCTGAGCAACTTTTGCAACATCCTCGTAAATCCATACACTGCATTTGCCGGTTTCCCGTCAGGGGTTGTAAGCTTTGCCGTAATAGCATAATATGCCTGGTAACAATGTGAATGTCCATCTAAGATAAAGAATCGCTCTGGCATTCTCTGTTAATGATATAAATAACGGCTGTTAATATGTAAAGCCTCTCGCGCCATCAAACCAAGTAATTTCGCTCAGGAACGTTCCGTACAAAACAGACAGGCATTTGCCGGGCAAGATGAAATGAGGAGATCTATCGATAAATATTTATTTGTAATTTATTTTTTTAAATTGTGGAAAACAGAAGTAAAGTATTGTGACTATACGAAAGAGGTATTGATACGGTTAATTCACGACCTTGGAAAATTTCAGAACCAAAAAAAGCAAGGAAAGGTTAGCTTACAGCTATGCTAACTTTAGGCTGGATAACCTATCACTAATTGCCATGAAAAATATCTATGGATAAATTTCGGAGTTAATAATAACAGTATGGGAAATTATTGTCAAGTCAAAATTATATAAATCTTATCGAAAAATGTTTTTTATTTTTTCCCTCTCTCTATTTTAATTTTGTACGTTTGCACGATTACAACGGGTTATAAAAAATACAGGAATATTTCTTGAAAATATTCAGCAGAGGTGTTATCCTTTATAAAAATTATTTGAAACCATCCTTTCTAAAAACTTCACTTCAAAAAGACTGAAAAACGAGTGGCGGTGTAGCTCAGGTGGTAGAGCAGCGGACTCATAAGCCGCGAGTCGGGGGTTCGAATCCCTCCACCGCTACCAATTAATCTGAGCTAAAAATCCTCATTTCCTCATAACTGATATCTCGCTTCTCGCAAGGATTTTACAATCCTTTTCATTCCGGTTTCAGTGTTCACAATAAGGCGCGTGTTGCAAAAGATGATGAAAAAGGACGGATAGCGCTTGCCCAATATATCATTCGTAACGCCTTCTCCCTTGAGAAGCTGACCTATAGCCGGGAAACCGGCACGGTTATGATGAATCCTGTATCATGTTACACTGAACTATTTGGTATTTGGTTTATGCCATTTGTTACAGAAGACAGGGATAGGTTTGTCCATTCCCCGTCAATTCCA
The DNA here is from genome assembly GCA_016873155.1 of Planctomycetota bacterium. Lineage (GTDB taxonomy): Bacteria > Planctomycetota > Brocadiia > Brocadiales > Brocadiaceae > Wunengus. Next base: position 18,466 of record VGXX01000013.1, read on the forward strand.
TACAAAGAATCGGGTAATTTACTGCAAATTACCCAGCCACAGATAATGCTCCTGCCGTTTCATATCATTCTTTCCATCTTCCCCCTTTTTTTGGTATTCAATTTAGCTGAAGGAATTTTAAAAACTTGACATTTTCTTCTTTTTTGGTGTAATATCTGAAACGGAGGTTTTTATGAAGGTTAAAAGAAAATCAAATTAAATAAAACTGTTTATGATTAACAGCGGAATATCCTTAACTTATGGATTAACAGGAACTACTTACCACCCACCAACTAACCTCTCACTCACTGCAAGTCCGGGTTTGTAAATCGTACGATCCCATTACGAAAATTTACAACAGTTTACTATTTGAAAATAATACGGTAAGAATGAAATATAAATAGCCAATAAGGCTTTGCTAAGTAATGGCGCTGGCGTGAATGCCCATGCACAAAGCTAAATAATTTTCATTTTTTTCAAAATTATTTCCATACATGCATAGCGCATTTCAAAAGGAAATACTGTTTTGTAAGCCATATTATAAGAGTTGTATTCCGCAATATTAGTAGTGTCAAGGACATAGAAATTATTGATACATGCTTTTAAAAAATGGAATAGAATTTGTTGCTTAGCTTTACATATATTTTTCATAGTCCACAAATAAAAACTAGCGAAGCATCAGACTGATGAAAAAGAGTATAGGCATTTAATAGCATTTGTCGGGTCTCCTTAAAGTTCATGGTAAAAAAACTGATACATAACTATACCGGAATATAATGAGAATTTTAAAAAGAAAGATGGCCGAAATACGGCTATTTGCAAGGCTTTTAAGCCTTGCAAGACACTTCATTGAAAGGAGGATTTATGAAGTTAGGGTTCGTATTTTTAATATCCGTTTTTTCATTTGTGATGATGGGTGCCGGTGTTGCTCAGAAGTCAGAGGCACAGCTTTCACAAAAGGCAGAGGCACAGCTTTCAGAAATGACAGAGGCATTCAGACGTTACCTGCGGTCTGTGTTGGAGACTATTGAGGCAGAGGTACAGCCACCAGAGGTACAGCCACCAAAGGTACAGCCACCAAAGGTACAGCCACCAGTGGTACAGCCGGAGGTACAGCCTTCAGAAAAGCCGGTGGCGCTGCTTTCAGGAAAGGAATACGAGAGGGCAAACTGGGAGTATTTTAACAGATGCGGCGGATGTCACGGTATGTTAAGGAAGGGCGCAACAGGCCCTGCCCTTACGCCTGACAAGATGAAGCCAATTGGCACTGAGAAGCTTGCAAAGATAATCTTTGACGGAACAGAGGGTGGTATGCCTGGATGGGGCGCTGGTGTTAACGTTTACACAAAGGAAGATGCCGACCAGCTGGCGAAGTATATCCAAATGGATCCTCAGGTCCCGCCTGAGTTTAACATGAAAGACATCAGGGCAACATGGAAAGTCCATGTGCCGGTTGACAAAAGGCCTACAAAGCCGGTACACCATAGAAACTGGGAGAATTTCTTTGCAGTAATTTTGAGGGACGCCGGTAAAATCGCCATAATCGACGGCGACACCAAAGAGATTGTATCTATTCAGGATTCGGGCTTTGCCGTTCATACCCTCAGATATTCCAAGTCTGGGAGATATCTCTATACAATTGGGCGAGATGCCAAGGCAACGATCGTAGACCTCTGGATGGACCCTATCCAGACTATTGCGGAGGTCAAGACGGGACTTGATGCGAGGTCAATTGAGAGCAGTAAGTATGAAAGCAAAAAAGAGAACTATGTTGACAAGCTTGCTGTGGTAGGAAACTACTGGCCTCCAAGTTACGTTATTCTTGATGGTCTTACGCTTGAGCCGCTTAAGGTTATAAGCACAAGGAGCTACACGTATGACACACAGGAATACCACCCTGAGCCGAGGGTTGCCTCTATCGTTGCTTCACATTTTTACCCTGAATGGGTGCTGAATGTTAAAGAAACCGGTCTTATTCTTCTTGTTGATTACTCTGACATAAAAAACCTCAAGGTCGCTACAATTGAATCGGAGAGATTCCTTCATGACGGCGGATGGGATAAATCAAAGAGGTACTTCATTGTTGCGGCTAACATGAGGGATAAGCTCGTTGCCATTGATACAAAGACAAAAAAGCTTGAGGCTATTGTAGAGACGGGCGTCAAACCTCACCCTGGAAGAGGCGCAAATTTTAAGGATCCGGAATTTGGATGGGTTTACGCAACGCCGCATCTTGGAGAGGCAGCAGTGGCTCTTGTAGGCACAGATCCCAAGGACAAGCCTGAAAATGCATGGAAGGTTGTAAGAAAACTTAAGGTGGCAGGCGACGGTGGATTGTTTATTAAGACCCATCCAAAGAGCCATCACCTGTGGGTAGATCACACACTCTCAAAAGATGTAGAGGCACAAAGAAGCGTGACGGTATACGATATCAGGCACCTTAATACAGCGCCAAAAATAATAAAACTCACTGACAGGGGCAGAATTGTTCATATGGAATACAATAAGGGTGGCGACGAGGTATGGATATCCGTGTGGGATAGACAGGGCGAGATTATTGTATACGATGACAAAACACTTACTGAGAAGGCAAGGATAAAAGATCCGAGTCTTGTAACACCGACCGGTAAATTTAATGTCTATAACACAATGCTTGATATTTACTAAAAGATTTTAAAGTATTAAGTTTGATGCGCGAAACTTAGACCACGGATGCTGGAAGAACGGACTTCCGGCATCCTTAAGTTTAGACGCTAAAAGGTAATAATATGGGTTTAAGGGCAATTGAAGCAGTTATTATTACGTTTATATTGATAGCGCCGGTGTCTGTCATTGTGGGAAAAGGGCAGACAGATAAAAAAGTTCCAGATGAATACCTTACAAAGAAGAATCCGTTTACCAGAAGTGATAAATCATCGCTTGAGAGGGGCGAATATATTTATTCAAGGAAGTGCGTGAAATGTCACGGGGAGAAAGGCGATGGCGCCGGCTCTATATTAGAAGGTGCCAGCATGCCGGTTTTTAATAATGGGTATTTTTCAGAAAAAGAGGATGGACTTGTATTCTGGATTATAGAGCATGGATTGCCTGACACCCTGATGCCTCCCTACGGACCGGGCAGCGATGATAATCTCTCTGCGGGAGATATATGGAAAGTGATAGCTTTTATGCGCAGGAGGTTTGGCGAAAAAGTTCCAGATGAATACCTTGCAAAGAAGAATCCGTTTACCAGAAGTGATAAATCATCGCTTGAGAGGGGCGAATATATTTATTCAAGGAAGTGCGTGAAATGTCACGGGGAGAAAGGCGATAGCGCCGGCTCTATATTAATAGGTGTCAAAATGCCGGTTTTTAATAAAGAGTATTTTTCGAAAAGAGAGGATGGATATATCTTCTGGCTAATAGAAAATGGATTGCCTGACACCCTGATGCCTCCCTACGGACCGGGCAGCGATGATAGTCTCTCTGCAGACGATATATGGAAAGCGATAACCTTTACGCGCGAGATGTTTGGCAAATAGGCTTATGCAAAAAAAATGGTTGACTGCAGTCGCGGGCGGCACTCTGTTTCTTGCTATTTTCTGCACAAGCTTTTCTGCGGCGCGTGTCCTGAACGCAGCCACTAAAGACGAAGAACTTTATCAGGCAAACTGCGCCCTGTGTCATCACCCGCAAAGGATAGGAACAACAGCCTCTGCGCTTCTGCCCGTAGTTTTAAAAAATTTCTCAGACAAAGACCTTGCGCGCATTATCAAAAATGGGCTTCCCGCAACACAAATGCCGCCATTCAGCCACCTCAGTGATGAAGAAATAAATATGATAGTGGCATTTCTTAGAAAGCCCGTGTCCATTATATGGAAGGAAGATGATATAAAGAAAAGCCTTGAGATTACAGGCGGGGACGCAAAGCCCATAAAGGTAAAAGACATCAAAAACCTCACTGCAGTTGTCGAGAGGGGCAATAACAAGGTATGGGTCATGGAGGAAGACCGCATACTTGACAAGTTCAATTTCAGCAATATCCACGGCGGCCTGAAATTTACGCCTGATGCCAGGAAGTTTTTTATACCTGCAAGAGACGGCTGGGTCGGGATTTATGATACCGACAGGGGGTTTTATGGAAGGATAAGAGTATGCGTGAATTTAAGAAATATATCGCTTTCAAGAGACGGAAGCCGGTTATTTGCAGCTTGCCTTCTTCCTGAGTCTATCGTTGTTATTGATGTTGAAAGCATAAAGAAGGACAGCGCCCCTGTATTAAAGATTATCCCTGTTAAAGGAAAGATTAACGCCATATACGAGCTTCACTCAAGGGATGAGGCAATATTTACATTCAGAGACAAGCCGCTTCTTGGTATAATGAATACGAAAAGCTTTTCAATTGATTATATGAAGCTCAGGAAGCCTTTCGATGATTTCTTCATAGACCCGCTTGACTCCTATGTAATAGGGAGCTCAAGAAACGGCAAGCTCCTTCAGGCATACAGGATTAAAGACAGAAAAAAGATCTTTGAGTATCCAATAGAGAGCATGCCACATCTGTTTTCCGCTTCCTATTGGTATGACAAGGGCTCGTTTTATTTTGCCACTGCTCATATAGGAAAGACGTACTTAAGCATATGGAAGATATATGACTGGGCATTTCTGGGGAAGGTTGACGTAGGAGGAAGCGGTTTTTTTGTAAGGACAAACTCCAATAACCCGTATCTCTGGGTTGACAACGGCAGCGACGAACTTGTCTTAATAGACAAAAGGGATCTTTCACAGAAAAAGATAATTCCTGTAAAAGGCAAAAAGATGATACATGCCGAAATAAGCGGTGACGGCGACACTGCATATTTAAGCATCTATGAAAATGACGGAAGCCTCATAGTGTATGATGCGCTTACATTGAAGGAGCAAAGGAGATTTCCTGCGAGCCTGCCGGTAGGGAAATATAATTTTGTAAATAAAAGCAGGCGTTATGACCCTGTTCAGCTTGGAGGAGAGGTCTTCAGGCAGAAGTGCTGGGGATGCCACCACCCCACGCATGAGGCGTTTGGTCCTTCTTTCAGGCGGATTTACGAAAGCAGGGATGAAAATATAATAAGGGCTCATATATCACACCCTCATGCCACATACAGCGCCCTCGGCTATGCGAGGACGTCTATGCCGGAAATAGAGATAGGCGCAGAGGAGATGGAATTTCTCCTTAGTTTTATAAAGGAGTCCGCAAATGCTAAGGATAACTGAATACATAAGAGACGCCCTTTCTCGAAAAGGCTATAGACCCTTTAGCGGTACTATCGTTATATGGAATATTACAAACAACTGCAACCTCTCATGTAAACACTGTTACGCAAATGCAAATCAGGCAAAAGGCAAAGATCTTGACAGTGAAGAGGCGATAAGCCTTATACACCAGCTAAAACAGTCAGATGTAAAATTTGCAATACTTTCAGGCGGAGAACCGCTTCTGAGGGATGATATATTTGATATCGCCAGTGAACTAAAAAATGCAGGGATAAAGACATACCTCTCAACAAACGGCATTCTTGTAAGCGAAGATAATATAAACAGAATAAAAGAGCATATTGACTATATAGGCATAAGCATAGACGGAGAGACAGAAATACATGACTCATTCAGGGGCAGAAAAGGTGCATTTGAGGATTCGATGCGGGCTATAAGATTATGCCTGAAAAACGGCTTAAAGGTCGGCGTGAGATTCACGCTTACAGAAAACACGCAGAAGAGCCTCCCGTTTATATTTGGGCTTGCCCGGAAGGAAGGCATCCCGAAGATATACATATCCCACCTTGTATATTCAGGCATGGCCGGAAATTTGCGCGATGTAGAGAGGGATGACTATTGGAGGGCTGTAGAGTTTATACTGAAAAAGTCTTTTGAATTTGTGGAGAAGAATGTCCCAACAGATGTCGTAACAGGCAATAATGATGCAGATGCCGTAATGCTTCTTGATGCCTTTAAAAAGAGATACCCTGATGCATATGACAGACTTTATGAGAGGTTAAAGATGTGGGGAGGCAATCAGGCAGGAAAGCGGCTTGTAAACATTGACTCTGAAGGCAATGTAAAACCCGACCCGTTTTTCCATGACGCTGTTGGAAATGTGAGAACAAGGAGTTTCTGCGAGATATGGAATTCAAACGGCATCCTCTCAAGGCTCAGAGAAAATCCGAGGAGGCTCAGGGGCAGATGTGGGAAATGCGCCTATATTGAAATATGCAATGGAAATTCAAGGGCAAGGGCATATGCCCGGTACGGAAATTATTATGAGGAGGATCCGGCATGCTATATATAAAGTTTAAATCTGATAAAATTCGTCATTGCAAACAAGGCGAAGCAATCTCGCCTTCTTATATAAAATTACTTCACACCATCTGCATAGTCGTTACGACAGGATTATTTATACTCTCAGCTTTTACGTCCGCCTTTGCGGAAAAGGTCTATGTTGTTGAAAGGGAGAGGGAGAGGCTTGCTGTAATAGAGAACGGCGCCATTTCCGGGGAGATAGAAAATCTTGGAAACCTCAACCATGCCACGGTAAAGTTCAATAAAAACTTTATGTATGTAATCAGCAGGGACGGCTATCTCTCGCAAATAGACACAGACTCTGACAGTCTTTTAAGACAGGTTAAGGCCGGTAAAAGCGGGATAGGCTTTATATTTATTGACGACATGGTGGCAGTTGCAAACTATGACCCTCATGATGTGGTTATACTTGACGGGAGCCTTAACACATTAAAAAAGATTAAGACAAACTCAAAAAACGTAGGCATAAAGTCGTGGGAGAGGTTTCTGATATTTGCTCTTATGGACAAAGACGAGATATGGGTGCTTGATTCAAAAAAGAACTTTGAAGTACATAAGACGATCAGAAATGCAGGCGGCACACCTTTTGACGCCCTGATGTCAGAGAATAAGTATATCGTTGGACTTTTTAATGAGGGTAGCGTGGGCATGCTTGACGCAAAGACCATGAACTATTCCAGACGAGACCTCAGAAGGGGCGAGGGGGAGGCGGTATTTAAGATACCTCATTTTGGCACGTGGGGAGTATATAAGGACAGCGCCTTTATCCCTGCAGTTGGAGAGAGGAGGCTTCATATTGTAGATATCAATAGCTTCAGGCACAGCGGCTATATAGATTTGATAGGGCTTCCTGTATTTGCTGCGATCTCTCCTGACGGCAGGTATATTGCAGTAAACTACAGCGGAGACAAGGAGGATTTTCTGACAGTAGTAGATGCTAAAAGCAAAAAGGTCTTAAACGATATAAAGGCGGGAAAGAGAATAATGCATATAAGATTCTCCGGTGATAGCAGGAGGCTTTATCTCTCATCTTATTTTGATAATACTGTAAGAGTATTTGATACAAATGAATGGAAAGTCTTAGACGAGATAACTGTCCCTACTCCATCCGGGATATTTATATTGCCGGATGAATTTTGAGTGTTAAATCTGAAACGGATATTTTTATGAAGGTCAAAAGGAAAATCATTCAGATTGCGGAAGAATTGTGTGATGGCTGTGGAAATTGTATACCCGCTTGTCCGGAGCAGGCAATTCAGATTGTTGAAACTAAAGATGGTATCAAAGCGCAGCTTGTAAAAGAATTTTACTGCGACGGTCTTGGGGCGTGTCTTGGCTCCTGTCCTACAGGTGCATTGACAATCGAAGAAAAAGAATCTGAAGCATACAATGAGGAAGCAACTGTTGAACGAATAAAAGAAGTTGCACCGGAAATGTTAGAAACACATCTGAAACATATGAAGGAACACACCGGGGCATTACATGACCACCAGATGAATGCTGTAAAGAAAATCAACTCAAATAAAACTATTTATGAATTAACAAACGGAGATAATGCACACAAAGTTGATGATGTCAAAAGACCATCAGAACTCAGACAGTGGCCGGTTCAATTACACCTGATTACACCGGCAGCGCCGTATTTCCAAAAATCAGATGTACTACTGTCCGCAGATTGTGTTGCGTTTGCTGTCGGTGATTTTCACAAGGATTTTCTAAAAGGCAAAAGCATCTGTATTGGCTGTCCGAAGTTAGACAAAGACCAGGAAACGTATGTAAAAAAAATACAGCAACTTGTCGAAGATGCAAAAATTAACACACTGCTTGTGATGATTATGGAAGTACCATGTTGTGTTAAATTACTTGAAATAACACAGCAGGCGATGAACAATTCGAATAGAAAAGTGCCTGTTAAAGTAGTTACCGTGAGTATTCAGGGTGAAATTTTATCTGATGTGTGGTCATAGTAATTCATTGCAAGCATAAGAACTTTCTTCGTTATTTACTTTCAAATCCTGTACAAATTTGAGCGGGATAAATATTTGTAAAATTAAAGAAAGGAGATCTGGCATATGGGAGCAACTGTAGACAGTTTTAAAGCAACACACAAGGCAGCAGTCGATTTATTGGGACAAATTGATTCTCAGAGCGGACAAAAAAGGGCGGACACGCTTAACAGCTTAAAGGAGGCTTTACTGGCACACGTAGCGGAAGAAAATAAAACTATAGCAGAAGCAATCGGAAAGTCAGACGATAAGTCTTTTAAGTCGGCAGCGCGGTCGTTTATAGACGAACTCGGAAAGATTGCCGAAACTGCATTATTGCCATTCTTCAATAAATATTCAACCTCTGCTGCTGTAGATAGCGGTGATTTTGTATCTGATTTCGATGGTATAAAAAGCGCACTTGCAGGCAGGATAGCGTTTGAGGAAGGAAAGTTTTATCCGGAGCTTGAAAAGGTAGGTTATTGATGAGTTCGTTGATTTTTTTTATTAAAACCGTGCTTATTTCACTTGTATTGATAGCGTTGATGCCGGTATTTGCGGGGGGATCACAGCAGGTTAGAAAAGTTCCGGATGAATACCGTGCAAAGAAAAATCCATTTACTGGAAGTGATAAGTCAGCGCTTGAAAGGGGCGAATATATTTTTTCGAAGAAGTGCGCAAGGTGCCATGGGAAAAATGGCGATGGAGTTGGTTCTATATTAGAAGGGTACTCAATGCCGGTTTTTAATAAAGAGTATTATTCAAAAAGAGAGGATGGATATATCTTCTGGATAGTAGATCAGGGATTGCCCGGCACCCCGATGCGTCCTTTTGGACCAGGCAGCGATTATAATCTATCAGAGACCGATATATGGAAAGTGATAGCTTACGAGCGCGAGAAGTTTGGCAAATAGGCACAGTTCCGCACAGTTCGGGGACACCATACTTAATTTTAGAGGTTCTTATTTTTCTTTTGAGTCACCTTTGGGCCGGGTTTCTGTTTACGGAGTATTCTCCCAAGTGCATTTTCAAGCCGTGCTAAAAAACTGTCAGCGCCAAGAGGTCTCCCGGTTCGCTCGTGACATCGAAACTTTTCGACTTCTTCATCCGATAGACCTTTTGAGAGGAAATCATAATCCTCGTCGCAGAAGAATGTTTGCAAACGGCGATTTCCTCGCTGAGTAATATGGTGTGGTACTTCTGGTACGACCACACGAGCAATTCTGGACATGCACACATCCTACTTATTTTAAAAACACAGTCAATAATTAAGTATGATGTCCCCTGAATCAATGCGGAATCACCTCGGAATCACCCCCTGAATCACTGAATCATGTCCCCTGAATCAGTGTGAATCAATCCTGAATCAATCATAATAAATTATTGCGAATCAGAGTATAACTCGTTATCATTGTTTTTTATTGTTTTAATACTTTTTAAACTAGGAGAAGGATCAATACTATGGGTTTGAATTGTGGCATCGTTGGACTTCCAAACGTCGGGAAATCCACCATCTTTAATACATTGACGTCTGCCAAAGCCGCCTCGGCGAATTATCCCTTTTGTACTATCGATCCAAACAAGGGTATCGTTGCCGTACCGGATTCTCGTCTGGATAAAATAGCCGAAATAATTCCTACGGAAAAGATAGTCCCCACGACCGTTGAATTTGTGGATATCGCCGGTCTGGTAAAGGGCGCAAGCCAGGGTGAGGGCCTGGGAAATCAATTCCTGGGACATATTAAAAACGTCAATGCCATTTTACACGTCGTGCGTTGTTTTGAGAAGAGCGATATTATCCATGTCGAAGGGAATATCCATCCCATCAGGGATATTGAAATTATTAATACGGAATTGATCCTTGCGGATATGGACACCGTTGAAAAGCGATTGGTCAAAAATGAAAAACTGGTGAAGACAGGGGATAAAAATATTATTGCCTCCATCGATGTGCTGAAAAAGGTGCGAGATGGTTTAAATAACAGTACACCTGTCAGGTTATTATCCCTGACGGACGAAGAAAGGAAACACACCGAAGACCTGCATTTAATGACTGCAAAACCCGTGTTATACGTTCTTAATGTCTTTGATTTAGAAAAGGATAAACAATATATTGACGTTGTTACCGATTATTCAAAGAAGGAAAATTCCAAATGCGTGATTATCTCAGGCGATATTGAATCAGAAATTGCCCAGATGGAACCGCAGGAGAGAAAGACCTATTATCAGGAAATGGGGATAGATGAGTCCGGTCTGGAGAAGCTGATCCGTGAAACTTACAGCTTGCTGGGGTTGATTACCTATTTTACGGCAGGACCAAAGGAAGTAAAGGCATGGACGATTAAACAGGGAACCAAAGCCCCGCAGGCCGCAGGGGTAATTCATTCTGATTTTGAACGAGGATTTATCTGCGCGGAGACTTACAATTACGGCGATCTTATTGCCCTGGGTTCGGAACAAAAGGTCAAAGAAAAGGGACTCTTAAGGCTCGAGGGGAAGGAATACGTTATGAAAGACGGAGATATCGTGCATTTCCGGTTTAATGTATAAAGGGGAAAAAATTATGCCTTTTGAAATAGCGTATTTCATTATCAGCGTGGTGACTTTAATTATCGTTGGTTACTTATTCTATGGGAAATATTTGTTCAAACGTAAAAAGGATAATAAAAAGGAACACGGACAATGAAGAATATGCGATCTTCTGAATCGTTTTCATCCCGAACGGTAATATTCCTTGTCCTGGCACTTTTCTTCTTTTCCTTCGGAGGAATACCTATGGCATCGGCTCAGAAAAAAAGTATTCCGGCCCCCGAACTGGCGGGCGGCACTGCCTGGCTCAATGTTTCAAGACCACTGACCCTCGCTGATTTAAAGGGGAAAGTAGTGCTTCTGGATTTCTGGACGTATTGCTGTATCAACTGCATGCACATCATTCCTGATCTCAAAAAATTGGAAACAAAGTATTCCAGGGAATTGGTAGTTATTGGGGTGCATTCGGCAAAATTTCAAAATGAACGGGAGGCGGAAAATATCCGGCAGGCCATCCTCCGCTATGAAATTGAACATCCGGTAATTAACGACAGCAATCTCGCAATCTGGCGGGCCTACGGAGCCAGGGCATGGCCCACGCTTGTGCTGATTGATCCTGAGGGAAATATTGTAGGGTCGGATACAGGAGAGGGGCATTATGATATTCTCGATAAACTTATCGGGAAACTGGTCTCTGAATTCCGTTCTAAAAATCTTATCAACGAAAAGCCCCTTCCTCTTTCATTAGAGAAGTACAAACAAGGCCCGAGCTTCCTCTCCTTTCCCGGTAAAGTGCTGGCAGACGAGGCATCAAATCGGTTATTCATTGCAGACTCCAATCATAACCGGATTTTTATTACGAACTTAGAAGGCGAAGTCCTGGACATTGCCGGTAATGGTGAAACAGGCAGGAACGATGGCGCCTTTAAGGATGCAAGTTTTCATCATCCGCAGGGGATGGCCTTCCATAATGGCGACCTATTTGTAGCGGATACTGAAAATCATCTCATTCGTAAACTGGATTTGAAGGCAAAGATAGTTACAACAATTGCCGGTACCGGCAAACAGGCAGCATTTATGGATACCGGCGGGATGGGAACATTCTCTCCAGTAAATTCACCCTGGGATCTGGTTTATGTTGAAGGGAAACTCTATATTGCTATGGCCGGAGCGCATCAAATTTGGGTGATGGATTTAGAAACTACTGTTTTTCAGCCATTTGCAGGGAGTGGAAGAGAGGGGTGCATAGACGGTTTATTAGAAAAGAGCGCACTGGCTCAACCCAGCGGCATCACAGATTCTGATTCGAGGCTCTATTTTGCAGATAGCGAGGTAAGCGCCATTCGCTCTGTGGATATGAAAGAAAATAGAGTGACGACCATTGTCGGACAAGACCTCTTTGTCTTTGGCGATGTGGATGGAAAAGGGAAGGAAGTGCGTTTACAGCACCCCCTTGGTGTTGCAAATTATAATAATCTTGTTTATGTTGCAGATACCTATAACCATAAAATTAAGGTGATAAAT